>JBBSDT010000435.1:0-2781 GCA_038240405.1 Ignavibacteria bacterium | reverse complement strand
TGTGTCCGTTAAATCCAAACAGTTGAACTGGAGACAGTTTTTGTATTTTGCACAAATGAGTATTTTCCCTGCTCATTACATTGGAAACATTGACGGCAAAACATACCTGGATAAATTTCAGTTTGAATTAATTCCGGGTAGTGGTCCTTACATGGTGGATAAAAATGGAATCAATAAAGGTCAATCTATAACGTTAAGAAGGAGAAGCGATTACTGGGGTGAAAAAGAAAGATTTGCTACCGGACTGAATAATTTTGACGCCGTGAGGGTTGATGTGATTGCGGATCAGGGGTTGGAGTTTGAAAAATTTAAGAAAGGTGAGATCGATGTAATTCTGGTTCGCCGCGCACAATGGTGGGCTGAAAGATTTGATTTTGATGAATATAAAAGGGGCATAATATTAAAGAGAAGAGTCTTCAGTGAATATCCAAACGGCACTCAGGGCGTCACATTTAATATGAGAAAGCCACCTTTTGATGATCTCAGGATTCGTTTAGCATTTGCGTATTTATTTGATAGGGAAAAATATAATGAAAAACTTTTTTATAATTCTTACTTACCAATAGATTCATACTTTCCAGGCTCAGTTTATGAAAATCCAAACAATCCTAAGTTAAGGTTCGATCTCAATAAAGCTCAACAGCTTTTGGCGGAAGCGGGATGGACTCAAAAAAACAGTGACGGGTACCTCGTAAAGGATGGAAAAATATTCGAGCTTGAACTTCCTTTCGGCGACCCGGGTCAGGAAAAATACTTGACTGTTTATCAGGAAGATCTGAAAAAGGTTGGTATAAAAATTAATCTAAAGCAGATTGATCAAACTACAAGCTTTAAGCTTGGGAATGAAAGAAATTTTAATATGATTACTTTTTCCTGGACCGGTCTGAGAGTACCCAATCCTGAAAGCAGCTTTAAGTCCAATACGGCAGATGAACCTAACACTACCAATTGGGCTGGCATCAAAGATAAAAAAATAGATGAGTTATGCGATAAATACAATATTACTTTCAATAAGGATGAAAGAATAAAAATTATACGCGAAATTGACAGCATAGCGATTTCAATTCATCCTGATGCACTCGCCTGGTATCTGCCTGCTCAACGACTTGCCTTTCAGAATAAATTCGGATTTCCAAAATGGATCCTGCCGAGAGTGGATGACTATCTTACTATTCCTATAACATGGTATATTGATCCTGAAAAACTTGCCGCATATGATGAAGCCAAAAAAGATAACAGCAAGATGTTGCCACAAGGCGAACTTGATCAGAAATACTGGGTAGATCTCAAAACAAGAGAAGAAAAGGGTGAAAAGGTAACAATTACAGAAACTAATTATGATAAATAAAAACTAATATCAGTATATCTATTTGATCTTAAAACTTATCACTAAAGAAAAATTTATGAAGGTTGTATGTCCGGTTTCTAAATTCATTGTTTTAGCTCTTATATTTTCTTTAATAGGTTGTGGAAAAGGAACTAAAGAAAGAAAGCAAATTGAAACAAAGGCTGTTTCAATAAAAAAATTCGATACGCCCCCGGGAGCCGATCCGACAGTTTCCGCTGAACTTGGCGGTAAAGGATTTACAGGAGAAGGCTGGCAGACTGCCACAAAAATAAATTTATCAGGAGACCCGAAAGCTATAAAAGGAGGAAAGATAGTTATATCCATTCCGAATTTCCCCGCAACATTGAGGATGGATGGGAAAGACTATAATTCTTATTTTAATTATGCAGTAAAAGGAATAATATATGAAGGCTTGCTCTCACAGGATCCCGTTACTGAGGAATACATTCCTTTACTTGCGACTCATTGGAAGATTTCAGAGGACAAGAAAGAATATAAGTTCAGGATAAATCCCGATGCAAGATTTGCCGATGGCAAGCCGGTAACTTCAGCTGATGTGATTGCAACGTGGAAACTACTTGTTGACCCCGGAATTCTGGAAGGATACACCAATACACTTTATCAAACCTATGAACAACCCGTTGCTGAAAGTAAATACATAGTATCTGTCCGGACAAAAGAACTCAACTGGAGACAGTTTCTTTATTTTGCTGCTTCTACTGTTATTTATCCTGCGGATTATATCGGAAATATTTCAGGTTCCCAATTTCTCGAGAAATATCAATTCGAAATGATACCCGGTTCAGGTCCTTATATAATTGACAAGAATGATATTAATAAGGGACAATCTATTTCTTTAAGGAGAAGAAGCGATTATTGGGCGGAAAATGATATTGCAAATAAAGGACTAAACAATTTTGATATTATAAGATTTGATGTGGTCAGTGACCAGTCACTTGAATTTGAAAAATTTAAAAAAGGTGAAATAGATATTGTGGATTTAACCGGAACTTCCAGGATCTCCATGTGGTCTGAAAGATTGGATATAGATGATGCTAAAAGGGGATTAATTCAAAAGAGGCAGGTGTATAATGAATACCCCGAGGGCGTAAGGGGTATTTGCTTTAATATGAGAAAACCTCCATTCGATGATATAAGAATAAGAAAAGCATTCGCTTTGCTTTTTAACAGAGAGCAGTTCAAGGAAAAACTTTTTTTCAATTCGGTTGATTTAATGGATTCATATTACCCGAACTCTATTTATGAAAATCAAAGCAATCCGAAAATCCGGTATAATCTTGACGAAGCACAAAAGCTATTGGCAGATGCCGGCTGGAATCAAAAAAACGGAGACGGTTACCTGGTGAAAGACGGAAGAGTCTTTGAACTCGAACTGCCTTTTGGTTATCAGGGTATAGAAAAGTTTTTAACTG
>JBBSDT010000434.1:0-2800 GCA_038240405.1 Ignavibacteria bacterium | reverse complement strand
GGTGTGAGTTGATGATCTTTCTGGTTGCCGATAGAATTAGCTGCCTGCCTTAATGCTGTTGCTATTAAATTTTTTCCCGAAGGTGTTTTGTTGCTAATTTCTGTACAACACCCTTCTATTCGGCTAACAATGTCGTTCTTGAAAATAATTTTTTAAGCTCATCCTGAGTTAATTTTAATAAACCAATACGTTTTTCAATATTCTTCAATTGTGTAGATTTATTTTTATCGCTATTTATTGTCATGCTCTTTTTGTATGGCTCAACTTTGGTTATCATGTACCAAACGATAACAGCAAGTTTACGTGCTGTTGCAGTTATGGCTGCTATTCTACCTTTTCTAAATGCAATTCTTTTAAAGAATGGTGTGAGTTGATGATCTTTCTGGTTGCCGATAGAATTAGCTGCCTGCCTTAATGCTGTTGCTATTAAATTTTTTCCCGAAGGTGTTTTGTTGCTAATTATATGTCCTCCACTAATTTTATTGTTTGGTACTAATCTAAGCCAGGAAGCAAAACTTTTTGCCGATGAAAATTTATGCAAATCATGCCCCATGTTTGTCATCAGACAAAGAACGGTCGTATGGCTGATACCGGGAATAGCAAAAAGATCTGTGTGATAGTATTGGTAAGCAAGTCGGGAAACATTTAATGCCGGAGCATGTTTTCTGCTTTTTTTGCTACTTTCCTTTAGCATCTTTTCTTCCTGCGGATCAAGAGTGTTTTGTGGTATGTAGCTTACTAACTTATTCTCAATTTGTTTATCGCATTCCAACAAAGCTTTTTCATATACTTTATAAAAATCCAAAGAGGTTCTTAATTCAAACAATAATTCCTCCTGCCATGATCCTTGCAATGCATCGGCAATTTCCTGTTGCGACTTTTTTACTCTTATGTCAACAAGTGTGGATAAGTGTTTAGGATCCCGATTGCCTGCTAAAATTGCTTCAACAATGTTTAATCCAGATTTGCCAACCACATCTCTAATGACAATGTCTAACCGGATATTCATTAGCCGCAATGATTTTTGCATTTTATGAACATACATAGAAGCTTGCTCAATGAGATGTAGACGATGATGGTAATAGGTCCGAAGTTCCTGAATAGCATTACTAAGAAGAAAGCTTCCTGATAATAGGCCAAGTGAATGCAATTTCTGTATCCACATGCAATCGATAACATCTGTTTTACGACCTTTTACGTTTTTGGTCTGACTGCCACTTACCAGCAGCACTTCAAACCCTGCTTCCTGAAGGACGCTAAAAAGTGTTTGCCAATAATTGCCTGTACTTTCCATCGCAATAGAAGTAACGCCAGCATTACGCAGATAGTCAATTAACTGCTCATGATCTTTGGTATAAACGCCAAATTGCCTGACGTTTTCCTTAAGCTGATCAATAGCAACCATGTGAAAACGTGATCCAATGTCAATACCTGCTGCATGTCCATTAATAACCTGAAGTGATAATTCTTGCTTTTTCATAAATAACTTTTTTAAGAAAAAACTTCAGGGAATATATTTTGATAATAAGATTTTTCTGTTCGGGATTCTCTAAAATAAGAGATCACCTGTTAATTCATCAATTGCCTTCACAAATACAAAGACATTATACATTCCAGCCCAAATTTCAGGAGGGACTTTAAAAGTGCCATTTAAGTTCCAGGCTTATTTCTGAAGTTACTAATGAAGTTAAGAAAGTTGTCATAGTTATTCAACGTAGCAAGCGAAGTCTATCGATTTCAGGACAAGTCATGTTAATCTGTGTCAAACTACTTTATTATAAAATTTATAGGATGTGCTAATAGTTTTCCGTCTTTCCACTTTTGAATTGGATTTTGGATTTTCACAATTTCACCATTCTCTTGTCCTGCATTAAAAACACAATAAAGCCAATATTTTTCTCCATTACTTTGATTAAAAAAGTTTCTTGCAACTTCCCATTGTGTTCCTGAAATCGATAATATCTGTCCAAATTTTTCTACTGTTGTTTTTACTTCAATTATTCGTATAATTTCCCCGTTTTGCTTTATAATAAAATCGCAACCCACACCCTTTTGTCCACTTTTGTTTAAGTCTATTATTTCTATTGTTGTGTCATTTGCGAACTCATTTGCAAGGTCAATACCTACATAAGATTCTCCCCAATCGCCGATACCGTTAAGCAATTTTTGAGATGGCTTTTCGATTTGATTTTCTTGTTCATTTTCAAAACTTGCCGCTTCATTATTTAATTCATCATCATTGTTCGTTTGATTAGTTCCTTGCCCACTTTTAAATTCAATAACTATGGGAGAATCTTCTACACTCTTGAGTTTAATGTAGCTTCATTTGGTTTGTATTCGGGAATGAATCCATCATCTTCTTTCGTCTCAATCGGCTTCATTTTAACCTCCTTTTCCGCTTCTGACTTTTTGAATTTTTCATAAACTGCGTATTCTTCCTTGGATATAAATTTTCCTCCAGTACGTTTTTCTATTGCAGTTATTTCGTCTGGTTTAAATTCAAGAAAAGAGGATAAAATACTATTTTGATAACCAGGTGCAAGCTCACTAATATTAATTTCTTTCGGGGCAACTACATTGTTGCTTTTATCATAAAGCCAGGGGTTGTTATTCAAGGTATCTACGAATTTTGCATTAAATGTGCTTGTTCGAACATAGCTTCTGCCTTTTGTCCATTCATATGTTCCTAAAAAATAATTATTAGGAACTGATAATAGTATGTCCCATAAAGCAAGTGACTTTTCATAATTTATAGCATAAAAGAAAAATTGCAAGCCATCCAACTCATAATCAATTGCTC
>JBBSDT010000433.1:0-2806 GCA_038240405.1 Ignavibacteria bacterium | reverse complement strand
AAACTTAAAAGGGCTTAAGCTTAGTGTAAACCAGGTTAGCGAAAAGAAAGAGCTTGAAATTATTAATGATCATAAAATAGAAATTTATTTGCATGCAGATTACCCGAGATTAAAGCCACAAAGCAATCTGGTATCTGAGCTATTCCACCCTAACTTCAGAATGGCCTCCCCTCACGATATCTGCATTGGAGACTATTGGGCGTCCGGAGAGACACTTGTAGATATAATCTATCAAATTGGTGAAATGATTTCATATCAAAGCTATAATGTAACAAGCCCTTTAAATGGGATTGCGGCAAAATGGGCAAAAGAAAATATAGAATTATTTCCGCTTGATAATGTAAACTTACGTCAGGCGGAAATAGATATCAGCCTTGCCGATAAGAATGACCGGGTGAATGTTTATTAAGGGAATTTTACTTCATTATAAAGATAAATATCCTGTTACGGGTGATAATGTTTTTATCGCGGAGAACGCTATTATTATCGGGGATGTAGTTCTGGAAAAAGATGTAAATGTTTGGTTCAATTCAGTCATCAGAGGGGATGTGAATTACATAAGGGTAGGAGAAAGAACAAATATACAGGATGGATGTGTACTTCATGTTACCAATGACCGGTATCCCCTGATTATAGGTTCAAACGTTACCATCGGACATAATGCAACTCTTCATGGTTGTACCGTCAAAGATTCTGTGCTTATCGGCATGGGTTCGATTATTTTGGATAACGCAGTTATAAACACGAATTCAATAATAGCGGCCGGATCAGTTGTCAGAGAGAGCTTCATTGTTCCTGAAGGATATCTTGCGGCGGGAGTGCCCGCGAAGTTAATGAGAAAATTAAATCCTGATGAACTTAAAACCATTGAAAATACACCTCTTAATTACTTAGAATATGTAAAAGGTTATACAAAGAATTAATTTGCTGTTTAATATTTATGATATTTGTTAGTATTCATTTCTCAGTCTTGAAATTCAGGGACCTGGCAAGCGATAAAATTATTCTCAATTGACAAAGTAATTTTATATAGATATTTTTACAGCGGATCACTACATGTTTGGGTATATAAGCTACATCCGAAAAAGTATATTATGGATTGAAAAATTTCACAAGAAAAAAACAAAATGTTTTAAAAGTTAAAATAAATTCACAATAATCTTTACAAAAAATCTGAAGTCAAACCCTAATTGAAATTTTCAGTTAGGGTTTTTAAGTAAAATAAACAGTAAAATTAGCTATCCAAAATTACATGAAAGAAGAAGATTTTAAGAAAGTTGAAGAGCTTTTTTCAGAAAAGTTCAGGAAAACAGATTCATCCTATGTCATAAATATAGTCAACAGGAATATAAATTCTAATATCTGTGTAGAGATTTATCCGGAAGAGAATGAAACTTACCTTATTTCAGTCTATACCAATAATACACACTTACAGCTCCAGTCATGCAAAAGTATGATTGTAAGTGAAATGCTGGAAGAAATAATCTTTATTTCTGAAACCGGATCTTATATATCCGGATTAATTGTTTCAAAGCAGGGAGACTGTGCATTATATTCAAACGTTGACAAAAAATCTTTGCGGTCTGATTTTACTGAACTTAATTCCGAAAAATTGCTGGCCGCCATTGCCCTTTCGGTCTCAGAAACTGTAAATTGAACTTTATAGAGCCGGAAGTATTTCATAAGGGGTTTTTGTACATTATTGAATTTAATAAATTAAAAAATAACCGGATATTTTACGGAATTAAAATAAATTCGGCACGTGCTTATTGGAAATTAATATTATAGATAAGAATGAGTTTCTTTCTGTAAACGCGGAAAAAAAGAAATACTTAAAGATATTCAGATTATTAACCGGTAAAATTTTGAAGGAAGAAAAGATAAATGTGAGCTGCTTGAATATTGTATTTTGCAGTGACGAATTTATCAGAAAATACAATAAAAAGTATTTAGATCATGATTATGAAACTGATATAATCACATTTTGTGACACGGATCATAATTCAATACAGGGGGATTTGTTAATTTCTCTGGACTCTGTCAGGTATAATTCAAAAGCTTATAAAGTATCCTTCGAATCGGAACTTATGAGGGTTTTCATTCATGGTATTCTGCATTTATGCGGATATAATGATGCCAATCCTGATGAAAAGAAAATCATGAAGCACAAAGAAAATTATTTTTTAAAACAAATTTAAGAAATGCAGGAAAAAATCATAGAAATAATTGTTTATATACTTTCCGAGATCAGAAATAGTAAGCCAATCAACGAAATTGATACAATCAAGCTGAACAGTGATGGGTATACTGATGCAGAAATAAATACCGCCTTTGCCTGGATATTTTCTAAAATAAATTCCGGTGAAACATTGTTCAGCGAGCAGCCGAAAAAGGCGGGGTCCCATAGATTTTTTCACAATGCCGAAAAGAATATTTTAACAACTGAGGCAATAGGATACCTTATACAAATGAAAGAGCTTAGAATAATTTCAGATATGGAAAGAGAAGAAATTATTGACAAAGTTCTGCTATCAGGATATCAGAAAGCAGGAGTTGAAGAAATTAAAATAATTATTTCTTCGATGCTGCTTGAAATGAAAGATGAATATAATGAGGTAAACAGGCTGGTTCTTCAAAATAATGAAACGATCCATTGAAAATATATATAAATTACTTAAGTTGCCCGTTTTGAATTTAAGTTATATATAAATATAGATATTATTGTTTCCAAAATAATAAAAATATGTTTAAGATTAAAAGACTTTCCAAAGAAATAATCACACATTTTGAATGTTTGCAAATGTTT
>JBBSDT010000432.1:0-2806 GCA_038240405.1 Ignavibacteria bacterium | reverse complement strand
GGCAAACTTGTAATATGCCATATCGGGCCTGCCGTATGGTCCATATACTGTAAAAAATCTAAGTCCGGTCATTGAAATGTTATACAAATGATAATAGGTATAGGCCATTAATTCATTTGCTTTTTTAGTTGCGGCGTAGAGGGAAATAGGATGATCAACGCTGTCTTTTACTGAAGAAGGAATCTTGGTGGTATTTCCATAGACAGAACTTGAGGAAGCATATAAAAGAGTTTTAACTGAAAAATGTTTACAGCATTCGAGCAAATTGAAAAATGCCGTAATATTGCTGCGAATACTAACCTCCGGATTTGTAATTGAATATCTGACCCCCGGCTGTGCTGCAAGATTTATGACACAATCTAATTTTTCACTTTCAAAAAATTTCTTCACCTCATCATACTCAGCTAAATCCAATTTTACAAAATTAAAACACTTATACTTTCGAAGTTGCTCAAGTCTTGAATATTTAAGATTTACATCATAATAAGAATTCAAGTTATCAATTCCTGTTACTTCAAACCCTTCTTTACACAATTTCCTGCAGATGTGAAACCCTATAAAACCAGCAGCGCCTGTAACTAAATATTTCAATTAATTAATTTTATGGTCTCTTTTATAGGATTAGTTTAATATAACTCTTTTATCATTTCCAAAGTATTGTTTTGCAGGCTTGATTTTACCCAGCCATTTTTTTCATATGCTCTGATCGCCGGTTCATTATTACTTCTTACTGTCAGCGCCATCTCTTTTAAATTCAATTTTTTAACTTTGTTTTCAAATTCCTTTAATAGCATAGAACCATAACCGTGTCCCTGATACTCTTCTGAGACCCCTATAACGACAAGCCCGGCTACTTTCTTCTGTACTTTTGTAATACTATTCTCCGCAGTTTTTTTTGAAACTGGAGTTTTATTGAATCTCCGTCTGACATTCCTTATAATCAACTTATGCTTACTCAGAATTTCTTTATGAAAAATAAGCCATGGGCGAAATAATAAAGCTATAATAGCCTCATTAAAAGTATGCTGAATCATTCCGCTTGCAGAGCCGGTAGGAAGAGTTCCGTCATTTATCAACCCCGCGCAATAACCGACACATTTATTATTATCTTCAAGGTGGAATAAAAACTTATTCTCATCCGTTAGGTACCATCCTATCATTTTTTTCAAATATTTTAATCCCATCTTCGAACTTAAAGATCTGGGAAACGCCAATATATGGCATTTAGCTATTTTCTCAAGATCTTCTTTACAGGAATACTTAATATGTACCATTAATTATCTTCCCTCTGCAATGGAGAGCAATTTGTTGGAAAACTTTTCTATTATTTTATTTCGATCAAATTTTTCCGCAGAAATTTTTCTGCCGTTTAATGACATTCGGTTTCTTAGTTCAACTGAATTTTTAATTGTTAAAATATTTTTTTTTAATTCTTCAAAATCTCCGGGACGGGAAGTTAACCCGACATCATAACCTATAATAATCCTTGCGCCTTCCCCTGATCCTGAAAACAAAATAGGGAGTCCACAAGCCATAGCTTCATAAATTTTAGAAGGTACGGCCCCATATATGTTTTTCACAAGCGGTATTATGGTACAATAAAATTTCCCTATCAAGTCCGGAATTTCCTCTCTGTTAACCGGTTCATGTAAAAAAATATTTCTCTCCGGATTTCGTATTAAAAAAGAACTTAATGCTTCCTTTTCTGCGCCATCCCCATATATATGGAATTCCGCGGCAAGTTCTTTGAAATTAATATTCTTTGCAATTTCAAAAATTCCCTGAGCTACACCAATCAATCCAGTATATATAATTTTAATTAGATCCTGCTTCATGAACTCTTTTGCAACGTGTGTAAATCTTTGAACGTCCACACCATTCCTGAAAAGATATACTTTCTTCCCTCCCTTTCTTTTCAAATGCTCTACTATTTCTTCAGATTGTCCTGTACAGAGAAAAGCTTTTTTGTATAAAAATTTTTCAATGCTCTCAATTCTTTTATAAAAAACCCCATCATTAATCGCACCAAGCTCTTTAGCAGTTAAAGGCCATATGTCGGAGACATTCATGATTAATTTCGACTTACATAATTTTGAAAGAACATACCCACTTAAAGCCAAAGATAAAGGGGGGCTTTCTACAAAAAAAAAATCGGGCTTTAACTTCTTAAGAAAGGCATAGCTGAATAAGCAGGTAAATGAAAATGTTAACATGGAAAATATTCTGATGACAGTTCCTTTTGCATTTGAAGCATACATCCAATAACGTAAAATATTTATTGAGTCTAGGTTTTCCTTTAACTTAAATTTTCCTCTAAAAGCAGGAAATATTTTCCCGGTAGGATAATTTGGCATTGAAGTTATTACGGACACTTCCCAGCCTTTAATGTTAAATATTCTTGCCAATTCAAGTAACCTGTTTTGCGGAGCTCCTATTTCTGGGTGAAAAAACTGAGACAGTATTATGATCTTCAAGATTTTTTCAAATACGAATGAAAATGCTTCATCTTTCCTGAACGGGTTCTTTCTATTCTCTCGACTCTGTGTATTTCAAACTTTAATCCGGGTTCAAGATAAATATCCATTTTTTTTTGTATAAGAATTTTGTCCTTGTCGGAAATTTCTTCTGCTGAGACAATTTCAAATATAAATTTATCGAGGTCTATTTGCTTTATAATAAATTCTTTTAATGAACCTATGTTTTCTAAAACACTTCTTGTTACAAAATAGAAAGTAATTCCTGAAGACTTCCTGCCGCTCGGTAATAACACAATATCATTTACGCCTCCAAGTAACTTTTTTATTTC
>JBBSDT010000431.1:0-2807 GCA_038240405.1 Ignavibacteria bacterium | reverse complement strand
TTGGGTATTGGGTATTGGGTATTGGGTATTGGATATTGGATATTGTAGATTTTTTTGTCATCCTGAACGAACGGAGCGAAAGCGGAGTGAAGTGAAGGATCCAATCAGCATACAGGTAATATTGAGAATTAAAATTGAATTGGAGAAAAACCACCACCCCTGCCTCCTCCCTGAAAAGAAAGGAGGGGTTTCAAATTCTCAATACCCAATACTCAATACACATTACCCAAAATTCACTTCTTATAAAAATCATTATAAATCCTTTCGATGTTACCGTTCAATATCTTTCCATTCTCGATATTTCTTATGAGAAAATCTTTGAATACTTCTTTTTTATCATTATAATTTTCTTCTTTCATTAAATTATACAAAGCAATCGCAAGCACATGCATGCCGTCATCATTCTCTTTCCATCGTTGCCCCGCGTCTTTTGCAATTCCAAGCTTCTCGTTAATAATCTGATCAAGGGATTGTACACAGTCTTCCTCAACAAAACCTTCAAATGAATTATAACCGAATGATTGATTATGATTTAAAACTTTATCCATTAAAAATGTATCAGCTTTTAATTTATTTAAACTTTCTCCAAGCGCTCTATCATTTTTTAGATCAAATGGGGGATGCATCATTTCATGAGATGCAGTTCGAATAAGAATGCTGAAAGGCCACGCTATATCAGTCAGAAATCTTGTGCCGGTAACTTTTATTCCGTGTGGCTGCGAATAAAAAAGCATATAAACGGTGATCTTATTTGAAGTCAACTTATAACCCAGATGCTCTTCAACAATTCCTATAACATTATATTTGTTTACATCATTTTTAAATTCGTTAATCTTACTTTCAACTTTGGATAAAATATTTTCTTTCCAGTATTCTTCAAAATTAATTTCTTTTAAAAAACTCAGTATGACTTTTAGTTCGCTGTTAACCGACGTAAACAGTTTCCAGCCGTCTTCAGAATAATACGGAGATTTTGCAAAATTATTTTTTAATTTATCCGTATTGCCGAGAGTGCTAAGAATTTCATCAATAGTCTCATCATCTGTCGCAGAGAAATATAAGCACAGCCAGGCCGAGATAATGTTTCCTTCATCATCTTTCACCTTCTTCTTCAGACTTTTCAAAGCATCTTTGACTTCAGGAGTTAATTTATCTTTGAATTTATCGTATTCCCCCTGGTAATAGGTGAGGTAAAATTCATCAGCCGTGAGAATGTTGAGAAAACATAATACATCGTATTTTAGCGATGGCTTTATTTCCCAATCGGTTGTATCTACGGAACTGAATGCAAAAGTATTTTCTGCCATTAAAAGAATAATTATTAAATATAAAAAGTATTTCATAGTTAGTTAATGTTTTTGCTCATTATTACGCTTCTGTAATTTGTAACGCTCCAGTGCACATATTCAATAAACCTGTAACCCCTCTTTTCATAGTAGCTGATTAAATGTGCAGCGCCTTCGGCAGTGTCAAGCGCCAGTTCCGCTGCTCCAAGCTCTTTCGCCTTCCTTTCAATTATATCCATCATGAAGCTACCCAGTCCTTGTTCCTGATATTCAGCTGCAACTGCAAACTGCCCGAAGTGCGCAACTTCTTTGCGTTTATACCATTCTGCATTATGCTCATTGGAACTATAGTAGAGCGAAACAGTTGCAATAATTTTTTCTTTGGAAAGAGCAATAAAGCTAGTACCTGCATTCAGTCTCCTTTTTGTTTCAGAATCATCCTGGTGAGTTGCCAGATATCTGAATCCTAAATCGGCTAGTTGCTTGTACGAGCTGTGAAGTAAATTGGTTATGTCGGAAACGGGATCGGAATGAATAAACTGCCGTATGATTATTTCCTCTTCCCTTACAACAAACTTATAAACCGGACCTGACAAAATTTCCATTCATTATAAGCTTAAAGATAATTATGCTCAACTGCCGATTGCCTTATGATACAATCGCAGATATTCCTCTGCAGAATGCTTCCAGGAAAAATCTTCCTTCATTCCCCTGTTCATAATTTCCTTCCAGGCTTTTTTATGCTGAAATATATTTAAAGCTCTTTCAATAGTTGAGTAGAGTGCATAAGATGTATAATCATTAAAGGTGAAGCCATTTCCTTTTTCATCGAATTCATGATAATCCTTAACAGTATCAGCAAGACCTCCCGTCTTTCTTACTATTGGAACTGTTCCGTAGTTCAGGCAATACATCTGGTTAAGACCGCAGGGCTCATATTGGGAGGGCATTAAAAACATATCACATCCGGCTGTGATATAATGTGCAAGTTTGTTATTATAACCAATATAAGTATTCACCTTATCGGGAAAGCTAATAGCCAGTTGTTCAAAAAATTTTTCAGTTCTGTCCTCTCCGCTTCCAAGCACAATCAGCTGAAAGGGAAGATTCATCAGCTCATTAATAACAGGAAACAACAGCTCAAATCCCTTCTGTCCCGCAAACCTTGAAATGATTCCGATTGTAGCAATGTCTTCATTGAACTCAATTCCCGCCTCTTTCAATAAATCTTTTTTGCACTTTATTTTATTCTTAAGATTTTTCTTTGAATAATTGTGAGTAATAAACTTATCAACTTTCGGATTCCAGATATCAGTATCAATGCCGTTAAGAACACCATAAAGATCGTCCTTGCGGGTGCTTAATACTCCTTCCATTCCGGCGCCGAATTCTTTTGTTTGAATTTCCTGTGCATAAGTCGGACTTACTGTAGAAATTATTTCTGAATAAAGGATTCCGGCTTTCAGGAAACAAAATGAATTATTGAATTCATATGGACCTGAGGGATAATACAGCGATGGA
>JBBSDT010000430.1:0-2828 GCA_038240405.1 Ignavibacteria bacterium | reverse complement strand
CAAACACGATGGGTTATGATGGTGGCGCCTGGTTTTCTCCTGATGGAAGTAAAATTGTCTGGCGTGCATCCCGACCGGATGTAGTCGAAGAAAAAAATCAGTATCGCCGATTATTAAAAGCCGGAATGGTAACGCCGACAAAAATGGAAGTCTGGATTGCCAATGCTGATGGAAGTGATGCGCACCAGGTTACCGAGATGAAAGGAGCAAACTGGGCACCTTGCTTTACTCCCGATGGAAAGAAGATTCTCTTCGCTTCCAACTATGAATATGATCGCGGCTTTCCATTCAACTTATATCTGGTCAACCTCGATGGAAGCGGTTTGGAGAAAATCACATACTCTCACGTTTTCGATGCGTTCCCGATGTTTTCACCCGACGGAAAATATTTGGTGTGGTGCAGTAACCGTAATAATGGAGGAACGCATGACACGAATATTTTTGTGGCGGATTGGGTTAATTGACTCCCCGATTTTTTAATATGGAATTCGAAATTGATGCAACCCATTTCTACTATTTCTGAATTAATAATTTTTGGAGAGTAAAGGATGTTCTTGATTGCAAACGCAATAGATACATTCCTGCAGAAAGATTATCAGCAGAAAATTGAATAGTGTGTTGCCCTTCTGTTTTGTATTGATGCGCGAACAATATGGCGACAGGTTGCATTTGCATGTTTAATAGTTCTGCGGAAATAATTTCATCATCAGGTAACTCATAGAAAATTTCAGTGAAGTCACTGAAAGGATTAGGTGTTACTTCTAATTTTATTTTGGTTTCTTTTTGATTTCCTTCAAGAATCAAATCAGATTGCTTGATATTGTCCGTAAATAATTCTGGTGGTATGGATTGTTCATTACCGGAAGTATCAATGAAAGCGTGCATGTTGGAACCGTTAAGCGCTGTAAATCCCGGATGAAAAATGATACTCGTGCGCGATTTTATAATAATGAGCGACGACGACGGACTAAGTGTTGTTGCACAATCAGGAGCGACGTCTATCTTCTTATTTGTATTGAAGTCGCCGGTGGTATAAGTACCGCACACTATTAAATTATCAGCAGACGGAGATGAAGCATTCTTTCCAGTTTGTTCCGGCCACAGCGATGTTTGCTGTGCACATAAATTTAACCAACTGAAGGAAAACGTAAGTGAAAGGCACATAATTCTTAGCGTCCACTGCGTGGTTTTATTTTTCATTGAAAATGTTTTTAGCTATTGGGTATCTTAAATTTTTACTGAGTATTTTATTCAATGATCAAATCAATTCTTTTTGATTAGATCAATTTGACTCTGTAAATCTTTTATTTCTTTATCTTGCTGAATGACATACAAAGTAAGTTCCTCAATCTTTTTCATCATTGCTACACTGTTTTCTCCTATATTTAGTCCTTCTGATTCAACTTGAGAAGCGGGCGGTATTTCAGGAAGATGGCTGAACGTATTTATGTATTGCTTCAGTTCATTCAATGGCATGAGGGGATAATTTCTTTCAAATACATAGTCACACCATCCCGCTTCAACTCTAACTTCCTTTGACCGAATTGTACCACACACGTCAAGTTTATTGTTTGGGTTCATAACACCTATCCCTATATTACCACTACTGTCAATACACAAGCGATAAGCATGGTCATCGGCAATAGAAAAACCTCCCGCCGGAGTATTAGTACCTGTAGCTCCTGCACGCATATACCAATTCCCTCCGTTTAAAGCTGTGTTTGCAATTTCAATACAGGCATTTTTTCCGTTTCCTGTTAATTCAGAACCCTGCACATGAAGGAGGGCGGCAGGAGCATTCGATCCAATACCTACCGATGCACCATTGCCAAGAACGATGCAGTTACTTGCCTGCGCCAGCGCATTGGCACCGAGGGCGGTTGCATTTGTAACTCCGCCGGATGCGGCGGTATTATATCCCAAGAGCGTAATGCTACTGCCTGAGGTTGAAAATTGGCCTGCACCGCTTCCAATAAAGGTATTGCTGGAACCGGTATTCTCTTGACCGGAATTGGATCCAATGAATGTATTTGAACTTCCGGTAGCAAGTTGTCCGGAATTGTAACCCAGGAACGAATTACCTGCACCGCTCACATTTGACTTACCGGCAAACTCTCCAACAGCTGTATTTGTAGTTCCGGTAGTATTTGAAAACAGCGCCTCATAACCAAACCCGCTGTTAGAAGATCCTAAATTGCTTTTTAAAGTTTGATAACCAAAAGATGTACTGTATGGAGATGCATAGTCAATTTTTCCGGCTTGTAAATTATTCACTTTAAAAATAAGTGGGTGCGCATCCGTGGTCCCTATGAAATTGGTAGCTGGATCAGTATCGCTATTACCTTGTAACTGCCATCCTTTTTTTGATGTTACTGCAGTCCAGCCGCTTCCGTTGTAATAATAGAAACCAGCAGTGCTGTTCGTTTGATAAATTAAGAGACCTTCAACTGGTGTTATAATTGCATCGCGCTGAGTTTTAGTCATACGCGGGATAAGCATTCCCTTTGTTGTAGATGTCACATCAAGAATGGAGGAAGCTGCGGGAGATGAGGTACCGATTCCAACAAGGTGGTGTAAGAATAGTTTGCGAGCTTGCAAGGTTAGTAATGAACAATCCAATGGATATTGCGCTGAGTAATTGAAGAAAGTGTTTCATAGTTTTTGTTTTGAAAGTCAGATTAATTAGGTTGAATTGATTCTTGTATTTTAAGGATTAGTAAATGAGTTCCATTTTTTTAGAAGCGATAATTTTCCCATCAACAATCAATGAATATAAATAGGAGCCACTTGCTAATGAGCCGTTCGGAAGAATGATTTGCCCGATTCCT
>JBBSDT010000429.1:0-2835 GCA_038240405.1 Ignavibacteria bacterium | reverse complement strand
GGTAATACAATTACAATTCATAAATATTCTCCGGATGATAAGCATAGCCTTATAAACAATTATGTTAAAACAGTTTATGAAGACTCGAAGGGTGATTTGTGGGTAGGTACCTTAAACGGAGGATTAGCAAGGTTTGATTGGGACAATGAAAGATTTTTTAACTTTGATTTAAATGAAGATTCTTCGTTACCCCGGAGTGGTCTTATAAGTGCAATAGTTGAAGATTCAAATGGTGATTTAATAATAAGTGCATTTGGCGGAGGCATAAAAACATTTGACAGAAATACTTTTGAAGTTTCAGAATATTATAATAATGAAGAATTTAGATTTTCGGAATATACTAAAAAGACTTCTGCCATATATATGGATGACGAAAAAAATTTATGGATTGGAACCTGGGACGACGGAATATTTATAATAAACAAGGAGAATAACACATGCATCCACCATTCATATGATCCAGAAAATGAAAATGGTATAAACCATAACAGGATTAGAAATATAAATAGCGACAGCAAAAAAAATATCTGGATAAGTACTCTCAATGGATTAACTCTTTATGAAAAATCTTCAAAAACTTTTAAGCAATTATTTAAATCAAATGATAAAACAATTAAACCAATAAATAACATTTATACAATATGTGAGGATAAAAATAATGTCCTTTGGCTTGGAACAAGTAATTATGGATTATTAAGATATGACTGTAAAGGTTCTGTAAATTCTTTTAAACACGACATGAACTCTCCAAGGTCTTTAAGTAATAATTCAATTTTTTCAATTTATTGTGACAGATCCAATGTTCTATGGATAGGGACAGGCGGCGGAGGGGTAAATAAAGTAGATTGTGAACAAAAGAAATTTTTTAAAGTAACGAGCCTGAATGACGAAACGAACAATCCTGTCTTAATAAATACGCATTCTATTTTATCAGACTCCCGGAGAAGAATTTTGATCGGAACTTTCAGATCAGGTGTATATAAAATCAATAATTATGAAGAAAAGGTGATTTCAAAACTTAGATCCATTGACAAAGACTTTAATGATTATACTAACGGTGCTATCACAACTATTATAGAAGACAAAAATAACATAATTTGGATAGGTACATTTGATGAAGGATTGTTAAAATATGATGAACAAAATTCAGAAATTAAATTTTTTGAGAACAACGGTAAATATGGGATTCATCAGATTTGTTATTTGGATGATCATTTATGGATTGCCACGAAAAATAGAGGCTTATTGAAATTTAATCTGAAAAAAGAGGAATTTGAAGAATTAAACTTAAATAATAATATATTAAACGTACTTACGCAGGATATTTTGTTCAGTATTTACGCAGATTCTGAAAAAAATATCTGGATAGGTTCTAATAGTAATGGCTTAATTAAATATAATTTCATTGAAGGAAAAGTTACCAGTTATAGAAATGATAAAAAGGATATAAAAAGTATTAGCGATAACTTTATCATTTCACTCGCTGAGGATAAGAAAGGGAATTTGTGGATTGGTACTTACTCCGGAGGCTTGAATAAGTTAGATAAGAAAACAAATAAATTTACAAGGTTCAATAAGAAGAACGGTATTGAAGACAATATAAAAGCAATTTTGGAGGACAGCTCCGGTAATTTATGGATTAGCACCTATTATGGACTTATAAAATTCAATCCTGAGACCGAAAAGATGAAGCACTACGATTCAAGAGATGGGTTACAAAGCAATGAATTTAACGACAATTCTTATTTCAAGGCTAAAAACGGAATGTTTTATTTCGGGGGGATCAATGGATTTAATTACTTTAAGCCGGAGGAAATAAAAGATAATACATATATTCCCCCTGTAGTTATAACTGATTTTCAAATTTTTAATCATTCAATTAAAAGCTCTCCTAACAATGCTTATTTAAAAAAAAACATAACTGATACAAAAGAGATAGAGCTGTCATATCGTGATAGTGTTTTTTCTTTTGAATTTGCTTCATTAATTTATAATAATTCACAAAAGAACCGATATGCCTATAAAATGGAAGGATTTGATAAGGACTGGATTTATTGCGGTACACGGAGGTTTGCTACATATACGAATTTAGAACCTGGTAAATATACATTCAGAGTCAAGGGATCAAATAATGACGATATTTGGAATGAAGAGGGAACTTCAATTAAAATTAACATAACTCCCCCATTCTGGAAAACCGGATGGTTTAAGTCTTTTGGTACATTGTCAATATTAGGAGCTGCAGCCATGGCATATCAACAAAAACTATCGAAAATAGAGAAAGAAAAAAAATCACAGGAAGAATTTTCCAGAAAGTTGTTAGACTTGCAGGAGCAAGAGAGGAAAAAGATCGCTTCCGGACTGCACCATACTATTGCGCATGACATATTAATTACAAAAAATAAAGCTGTGCTTGGATTGAGGAAGACTTCTGATCCTGAAGAAATCAAAAATATTCTGAATGACATTTCTGATCTTGCTTCTAACACATTAAATGATGTAAGAAGTATTTGTTATGACCTTCATCCCCACCAGATTGAGAGCCTCGGACTGACGAAGGCAATAAGAACAATAGTCAGTAAGGTATCCAAGTCAACTGATATTACTTTCACCATATCCATAGATGATATTGACAAGACTCTTCCGCAGGAATTAGAAATGAATATTTTCAGAATAATCCAGGAGTGTTTTAGCAACATACTAAAACACTCTAATGCAACCGAATCAAACCTGAATATAATCAAGCATGAAAATTCACTAAATGTCAGAATCTCGGATAATGGTTCCGGCTTTTCCAAAAATAAAGTACAAGGGTTAGGAATGAGAAGTATTTCG
>JBBSDT010000428.1:0-2851 GCA_038240405.1 Ignavibacteria bacterium | reverse complement strand
GTCAATTTTTCGGATGCTTCTGATAACCAATACATCAAAATCGAGATATTTTTTTTGTATTTCCGAATTTGAAACTCCAAAATCACATTTTATGGAGAATTTTCCCTCCGGGAATTTATTTAATCCTGTTAAACTTATTTCGTCTGCAATTAAAACTTTTACCAATGCCATATGCTAAAAACCAGAATGGTTAGAATAAATATCATTTTAGGGCTAAGAAGTGGAGGGAAGGTGTGGATTTATTTAACGAGGTGCTTTTCAATCAATTTCAATATTTCGTTTTTTCCCTCATTTGAAATAATTGAAAATGGAATATAGTCGATACAAAGATCTTCGTTATTGACAATCTTAGATGCCCGGTAAATTTGCTTTTGCATCTTGTTTGCCGAAATCTTGTCCGATTTAGTAAGGATAATTGCAAACGGGATCTCATAATATTCCAGCCAGCTTACCATTAACTCATCAAGATATGTTGGCTCATGACGTGAATCAATCAAAACAAAAACCAGCTTAACATTTGATCTTTCACTAATGTAATCTTCTACCAGTTTGCGCCATCCTGCCCTGATTTGTTCCGGTACTTTTGCGTAACCATATCCCGGGAGGTCAACGAGATAGAACTTTTCATTTATAAGAAAATAATTTAGCTGCCTGGTCTTGCCAGGGACAGAACCAATCTTTGCCAATTTTTTCTTATTACAAATAATATTAATTAAGGATGATTTACCAACATTCGATCTTCCAACAAAAACAAATTCCGATAATACGGAATTTGGAAGAGCCCTTAAATCATAGATACTTTTTATAAATTCTGCTGATAATATTTTCATCTTTGTTAATCTCCTTTATTACAAAAAATCCTTAACCTAAAAAAATTTTGTTTGAGAAAAATTTAACTAAGTTAAGGATCTGAAAAGTAAAGATTTAATTATCTTCTGCTTTCTTTTTAATCAGCTTTTTGGACTTGGGATTCTTTTCCTCTTTCTTCTTTTCTTCTTTCTTCTTTTCTTCTTTCTTCTTTTCTTCTTTCTTTTTTTCTTCTTTCTTATTTTCTTTTTTAACGGTTGTTTTATTTACTGAGTCTTTCTGTTCAGGATTCACAGTTGAAGTATTTTTGTCTTCTTTGGCTTTTGCAATTTCGTTTTTACTTTCTACATAGTTATAATCCACAAATTCAATAATTGCCGTTCTTGCCCCGTCTCCATATCGGTTTCCTGTTTTCAATACCCTCGTGTAGCCACCAGGTCTCTGACTGACTTTATCTCCGATTTCATTAAATAAAATATTCAAAGCCTGCTTGTCATTCAAAAATTTTCTAGCTTCCCTTCTAAGGTGAATGCTTTTTTCTGAATCTGAGTCCTTTATATGAAAAGCTTTCTTAGCCTTTGAAACTAAAGGCTCAATGAATCTGCGCAGCTCTTTTGCTTTTGCTTCTGTAGTCTGAATTCTTTTATTTAAAATTAACGAGATTGATAAATTAGACAACAAAGCACTCCTGTGGCTGGCTGTTCTTTTAAGCTTTCTGCCTTTTTTCCTGTGTATCATAAATTCTGTATGATTCTATTAATAAAATATTTTAATTAACCGGTTCTTCTTTTAAGTATTTATCTACATCCATTCCAAAAGTTAATCCAAAGTTTTCAATTAATTCTCCCAGTTCCGCAAGAGATTTTCTTCCAAAATTTCTGTAATGGAGCATTTCACCCTCATTTTTGCTGACAAGATCGGAAATAGTCTTAATGTTGGCTGATCTTAAACAATTCTGAGATCTTACTGACAGATCAAGTTCATCAACAGGCATTATCAGAATCTTTCTGATCATTTCATGCTCTTCATCTTTTTCCGTCTTTACAGGTTCCTCTTTTTTCTCAACTTGTTGTGGATTGAGGTTAAGGAAGAGCTGGATATGCTCCTGCATCAAACGTGCTGAATATATCAACGCATCTTCAGGATTAATAGAACCGTCAGTAGATATTTCAATGATCAATTTTTCATAATCCGTTCTTTTTCCTACTCTTGTATTCTCAATTATATAATTGGCAAGCTTTACCGGAGAAAAAATTGAGTCAACATAAATAAAGTCCAATGGCAAATTTGCCTGCTTGTTATCTTCCGATGGTACATACCCGACGCCTGTACCCATTCTCAACTCAATATTTAAATTTGCATCTTTATTCAATGTTGCAATGTATTTATCCGGATTTAAAATTTCAAAGTCCGCTGTATTATTTTGTATATCCTTTGCGGTGAATTTATGCGCGCCTTTTAAATTGAATTCAATTTTTGCGGACTTATTGGTTACATCTTTAAATCTGACCTCTTTTAAGTTAAGTATAATTTCGGATAAGTCTTCAATTATTCCTTTTAATGTGGTAAATTCATGAGGAGCATCATTTACTTTTATGGCTATAATGGCACTTCCCGGTAAAGAAGAAATTAAGACTCTTCTAAGTGAATTTCCTAAAGTTACTCCATAACCTCTTTCTAAGGGTTGAATTATAAATCTTCCAAAAGTTTCGGTATATGAAGATTCTTCTTTTACAATTGTTTCCGGCATTTGAAAATTATTAACCTTCATCATATTATGCGATATATTTTTTTTAATTAAACTATTTTGAATACAGCTCTACTATAAGCTGTTCGTTTGCATTGAAAGGTACTTCCGCTCTGTCAGGCTCTTTCAAAAATACGCCTTTCATATTTGCTTTGTCCAGTGTGAGCCACGGTACCATCATATTGTCCTTAATTCTTTTCATAGAATCATGAATCAGTTCAAGTTTCTTACTCTTATCTCTCACCTGAATAGAATCTCCTGACTTTAACAGGTATGATGGAATATTTACTACTTTTC
>JBBSDT010000427.1:0-2870 GCA_038240405.1 Ignavibacteria bacterium | reverse complement strand
AGGGAATCTAAAAGGCCTCTCATCTTTGTGAAGTACTTACCATCAAGCCAAGAGTTTGGTATAATCAATGCGAATGAACCGCTCTTATTTAAAAGTTTTCGAGTTGCCAATTCAGTAAACAGTGTGTAAGTGTTTGGGTTATATTCTGCTGTTGAGTATTCGTTATTCATATATTTTAAAACAGGCTCGCCAAAAACAGACTTAATCATAACTACATATGGAGGATTACCAATAATTAAATCAAATCCAATATAATCACCCTCACCATTCAATACTTCAGGAAACTCAAACCGCCACTCAAAAGCATTTTCGTAAATCTTATTATTTTTTATTTCGCCAATCTCAGTTTCAAGCTTGGTTATATCCTTACTTATTTGCTCAATTTTCTTTTTAGTTTCCTTATTTTTTTGTTACCCTCGTCAAATAATTCTTTAGTTTGGCTGAGGTTAAATAAATCACCTCTTAGTTTAGAAAGTTTTTTATACTTGGGATCATTAGGGCTTATATAACTCCTGAAATCTTTTTTTATGGAATCAATCAATTCTTCCATTTCTCTTTTCTGTTCTTTGCTTTCAGCATCACGATAAGTTTGTACAGCTACCTTATAGCTATCTATACTCCACTTGCTATTTCTTAAAGCACTTTTAATATCAGCATCTAATGCAAAGCGACTGATAAGGCTATTACCACATTTAATATTTATGTCAATGTTGGGTAAGGTTTCTAATTCTATGTAATTACTTTCGGGAGTGTAATAAGCATTCTTCAATAATTCAATCCATAAACGCAGGCGGCAAATTTTTACTGAGTTGGGGTTTATATCTACTCCAAACAAACAGTTTTCAATAATGGTTTCTTTTTCATGAAATAAAGTTTCCTGTATCCGCTGGCTTTCTTTATTATGCGGATTGTAGTCAAATAATTTTCCATCTTCATCCGTAATAATCAGTTCATCGTTCACCACTTCCACATGGTAATCCCTTAATGATTTGCCCATAGCATCCTGCAATATTTTCAATTCACTTTTTATAGCAATCATTTCATTTAAGGCACTTACCAAAAAGTGCCCGCTGCCTACAGCAGGGTCGCAAATGTGCAGGTTATTTATTAGCTGGTTAGCTTCCTTTTTATCATCAATTTTATTATACAAGCTGTCAAGCGTATCGCAGTTCCATCCTTTGGTATCATTAAACTTTTGCAGTACAGACCTTCGGATAGTTTCTTTGCACATGTACATGGTTACAAAGCCCGGTGTAAAAAAAGAGCCGTCTTTATAACCATTAATTTTTTCAAAAATTAACCCCAGTACAGAAGCATTGATAAGATTTTTATTTTCTTCCTGTATTTCTTCGCCACCCTCACTGGTAAAATCATAAGCATCCAAAAATTCAAACAGGTATTGCAGTGTTGGCAATGAACCGGTCTTTCTTTTCCCTTTATCATCTTTTAAAACAGAACCGGAGGAAAGTGGCAGTTCCAAACGGTTATCTAATTCACTTACATTAATGGTTTGTCTTTCCAGTTCTATACGTTCAAACAAAGAACTATTGAGGTAAGGTATTTTGCTGAATTTTTCTTTGATGTGGTTTCTTCTGCTTGCTGGCTTTTCTGCCAAGACCTGAAAGAACAGATTACTTAACTCATCAAAATCAAATACAAGCTTGCTATTTAGAAAAAGATAATCCTTATTTCCTTTATGATACTTGTATAGTTGGGCTTCCAGCAGCTTAATAAATAAAACACGATTCACCCATGTAATGCAAAGCTCTAAAGCAACATTAAACAGTTGCTCTTCTCTTGTTGCACCAAAGGCTGAAAGATTGCTGATATTGCGAAGAGCATCTTTATCTTCTAATTTAATGATGGTGTTTTCCAGCAAAGAAGCATCATCGCATTTTGCTTTTCGCTTTATCAATTTTTTGCCGCCATCTTTTATTTCTTCCAGCCCAATAATGTGTAACAGCTCTGTATAAAATTTTGTATCAAGGCTATTGCTGTCATTTATAAAAGGCTGTTTTAATAAATGTGCCGGCGATAATATTTTATAAAGCCCGATGAGTTTAGTATCATCTTCCTTATCTGTATTGTTTACATATTTTTCATAAGAGCGAACATCAAAATAAGCCACCGGCATTTCTTCAGTTACTTCATCCAAAAATGTTTTAGCAATACTATCGTAAAAGAATTTCGTATCCTTTCCACTAAGTTTCCAGTTCTCAAAATCCTTTTTAAGTTTATTGTTTCTGAAAACATTTTTTTCAAACCATACTTCATCAATTATAAACCACTCGTAAATATTTGTAACTATCAGGTATTTAATATCGGTATTGTTATGGTCAACCCTTTCACGTAAATAGTATAGAATCAATTCCTGCAAAGCTTTTGAATTTGGCTTCGCTTCTGTCATCATCTCTGCTTTATTGGAAGGCTTCTTTACTTCGAGTATAACACCAACAGGTTCTTTAGTTTTTTTGCCCGTGTGAATCACTAAATCATTTCTGTCTTTGGTATTAATTTCAAATTGGTCTTTGTACCAGGTATCTTTTAAAAAATCGGCTATCACATTTTTTAAATGCTCCTCACTTTCCTGTTCGTTAATCCGGCTAAGAAGTTGTTGCAGGTTTTTTTTAAATAGTTCTATATGGATGCGGCTCACCTTTTCCTTTAGGTAGGCTTTATTAAGGGCTTTAATGGGCTTGATTAATTCCAGTTTCATGTATCTTTCTCCAGAGTTAGTTTGTAATTCAATATATTCGCAATAGTCTTTTCGCTTACTTCATTTCCCCGTTCCTGACTAAAGACAGGCCTGCTTTTTATCTCTTTTCGGCTTAATGGCACTTTACTAAAGGAGTTAGTTGTAAATATAGCTT
>JBBSDT010000426.1:0-2887 GCA_038240405.1 Ignavibacteria bacterium | reverse complement strand
GAGTTTTTCGAAAATCTTCCCTGGTAGCCTATATTATGAATTGATAACAGAGTTGCAGTTTTTGAAAAAAGTCTGTCCCATTCATAATTAGTTTTCAGATAAACAGGAATGAGACTTGTTTGCCAGTCATTACAATGAAATATATCAGGAGCCCATTCAAATCTTTGTAAAGTTTCAATGACGGCGATCTGGAAAAGAATAAATCTTTCATCTTCATCGGGATCATCGGTATACGGCATGTCTCTGTGAAAGTAAGCCGGGCAGTCAATGAAATAAACCTGAACTTCTGAATCCTGAAGTTTCGTATGCCAGATGTTGAAGGTAACTTCATTCTTGCCTACACGGACAGGGATATTCTGAAACTCAGTCAGCAATTCTAATTTATGCTGTTCCTTTTTTATTCCTCCATAAAGAGGAACAAATAATTTCACTTCACATCCTTCTTCCGATATTGCTTTTGGCAAGGATCCGGCAACATCTCCGAGACCTCCGGTCTTTACATATGGAAAACATTCCGAGGCAACAAAACAAACTTTCAAATTAATCTTTATAAGGTTTATACTATTTGTATATAAGTGCAGTGAACTTTAATGTGAAAATAAAACGTGTTAAACTTAAAACTAGAATTTCGCTTCTAAAACATATGGCAGCATCTTTCTCCAGGTAGGCCAGTCATGAGGAACATCATGACCCCACATTTCGAGATCGTTAGGAACACTCTTGGCGTTTAGAATTTCAGAAAGTATCTCAGATGCTTTTGGATTTTCATAGTTCCCCTGGCCCGTTAAAATGTGGATATGATTACTCTTTCTCATCTCGTTTAATATGTTTTCATCATCAAGATTCGGCAGATAATCTACAGGAGAGTTAAAATAGCAGGTTTGGTCAAAATATCCTTTGGAATAATCTTTCAGATCATATGAACCGCTCATTGCAATGGTTCCTTTGAAAATATCAGGCCGTCTGAAAAAGGTGTTAGCGCTATGCAAAGCCCCGAGCGAAGCTCCTGAAGTTATGATATCAACTTTTCCGTTACAGTCTTTATAAATGAACGGAACTACTTCCTGCACCACGTATTCATTAAACTGCTGATGCCGGTCTGCTTTATCTTTAGGATGCATTTTGTCATTAAGCCAGCTTTCACTGTTAATACTGTTAATTGAATACACCTTGCATTTGCCATTTTCGATGTAAGACTTTAGTGCATCTATTAATAAGAACCTTTCATATTCCAAGAAATCAGCCGCAGCCGTTGGAAAAAGCAACAGAGCAAATCCATAATCACCGTAAGCAACTATTTCCATCTCTTTGTTTAGATGGGGACTGAACCATTTTGAAATTTCTCTTCTCATTTAGATAACCTGTTATTGTTAATAAAATTTTTTTGAATTTGTAAAATAATGATTTTAAAATTGATTTATAAGACGAAACAGGCACTCAGTAGGGGGAGGTTAAAAAAAAAATCTTCTTTGAAAAATTGATATTTCGTAGTCACATTTACTGATTGGATGACCCGGAGGGTACCCCCGGCCTAAAGATCGCCGGAATGACAAAGTAACGGAATACCCAATACTCAATACCCATTACCCATTACCCATTACTAAAAAGGCAAATCTTCATCAGAAAGATTTTCCGGTTCCTGATTCATGTCCGGTGAATTGCTTTGGTCCGTTGAAGTCTTGATCTTCCATACACTGAGACTTGTAAAATAAGTTGTCTCGCCCTGCTTATTTACCCATGGCTTTCCTCTCAGATCGAAATGTACTTCAATAAAATTACCTTTTGAATATCCTTCGAGAAGGTCACAATTGTTTTGTGTGAGTTCAAATTTAATAAACTGCGGGTACAATGCGTTTTCGGAATATTCAACTACAAACTCTCTTTTCTTAAATTTATCGGTCAACTGCTTAGCGTCATATATTTCAACAAGCTTACCTGAGATTGTCATATTTATATATTTAATTCCTTTCAATAAAACAAAATTATTTCAAAAGAGATATTCTAAATTGTCTCACTATTACCCAATTCCTAATACACAATACACAATACTCAATACTCAATACTCAATACTCAATACTCAATACTCCATACTCCACCGTTTGAATCCTACGCTGAAGCGCATTTTAGTTTTGTATTAACTGTAAATTGAAATATTTTTGTACAACTAAATTTAATCTTCGCAATACATTTGAAATAAAAATCATTTTAATTAATTTAAAATTAAAATAACTTCAAGGAGTAATACAATATGATGAACGCGGCACATTTTCACCTCGTTATAAACCATGTTCCCATAATAGGATCAATGATGGCAATTTTTGTTTTGATTGTGGGCATGATAAAGAAAAGTGATGATGTAAAAAAGGTCAGTGCACTTGTTCTTATATTGACAGCATTGCTTACAATACCGGTTTATCTTTCCGGAGGAAAAGCACAAGGAAAAATTGAAGGCAATTATGAAGACGTTGATGAACAATTCATTAACACACACGAAGAATCTGCTTTTTATAGTTTCGTTTTAATGGATATTACCGGTGCAGTCGCAATAATAGCTTTATTTGTTTTTAGAAAACCAAAGATACTTCCCAATTCATTCTCAATCACATTACTTGTGATTCTTTTGATAGTTATCAGCCTGATGACATACACGGCAAATCTCGGAGGAAAAATACACCATCCTGAAATACGGGAGGACACCATGCCGTGGGAGAAGCCTGTTCCGCCTAAGTGACCAATGTAATGACAAATTTTAAATGTTAAATTATAAATGATAAATGTTAAATGATAACAGATCTTTTAGTTGATCATTTAACATTGATAATTGCTTTTTTGTCATCCAGAATTTTTAATTAATTTGAAGATGATTGGATCCCTGCTCGCCTCGTTG
>JBBSDT010000425.1:0-2898 GCA_038240405.1 Ignavibacteria bacterium | reverse complement strand
CTGCACAACCTGTTGCTGTTAACTTTAGTTATTCTCTCTCTCCTTATTCTATTAAATCTGTCGAAGGTCGTTTAAAACCTCTTGTAACCGGCATAACAAGCGATGAAGTGACGGATCCGTTTGGAAGTGATGTCCCTGAGGGTGAAGTAAACTTTGCAAATATTACTCCGAATAAGAATTTTCTTATATTAAAAAAATATGCTGATGTCTATCAGGTGGATTTTACCAGAATTTCAATTATCGGTGAAAATAAAAGCGGTAAAAGAGTCCGGCTGAAATACCTCCGCAATGGTAATGCCGGAGATCCTGTAGATTCTGTATTTAATCTCACACTTCCTTCT
Source organism: Ignavibacteria bacterium (assembly GCA_038240405.1). GTDB lineage: Bacteria > Bacteroidota > Ignavibacteria > Tepidaquicellales > Tepidaquicellaceae > JAGPCH01. The sequence continues at coordinate 2,557 of JBBSDT010000425.1, read as the reverse complement.
AACAAGGATTCTATTGCATTTCCTATTAATGAAAACAACAGCAATATACGTCAGTTTATAAACAATATTCCTAAGAAAATTTCACTTACAAGAACAGATTATCTTAACCTTCCGTATGCGTTTGGAAAAGTAACTTATACCGACAGTCTGACCTTGAAATTTTTAATACAGGTACCGCTGGATATGAGTATCTCAAGTCCTGTTGTATTCAGAGATACTGTAAATGCAGGTATTTCTGATTCCGATCAAAGACAAAATCTTGATTATTCGAAAAATCTTTTTTTTGCAATAGATGTAGACAACGGATTTCCCCTTAAGGCGACAGCAAAAATTCTGGTACTGGATTCTTTCTTTAAACCATTACTACCAATATCCAAAATAGTAAGCAACCTTCCAGATTCTTCAGTTATACTTAATGCTGCTTTTGTCGGCTCCGATGGTTTCGTAAATACCCACACCACCACCTCTCTGCAGGCAGAGCTCGATAGCACTCAAATTCAACTGCTGAAACATATGGGAAAGATTATTTATGAATATAAACTATATACAGATCCTAACATTCCCGCACCTCTTACTTCAGTTAAAATAAGAGGTAATGACCTTATACATGAATCAAGCTATGGAAGGCTGAAATATCTAATAAATTTTAAATAAGTATTTAAGATTGACTTCATAATTTGAAAAAGTTTTACCTTTTCGCACTTCTGTTTCTAATACAAAGCAGTATTTACTCTCAAAATCTTTTCGTCACCAGAAGTATGTCTCTGGGAAATACTTCTGCATCCACCTCCTATGAGCTCGATGCCTTTAACCAGAACCCTGCAAACCTGATATTACAAAGATCTAATAATAAGGCATCGGCTTACTTTAACATAATTACAAACCTTGGGGTTCATGCTTCAAGTAAATTCCTTTCACTGGATTTTTATAACAATTATTTCACTAAAGATGCAAATGGAAACACAAGGACTTTATCAGATCAGAACAAAAGTAATATTTTTAACGAGGTCAGCAACCAGCCTTCGGATATTTTAATATCTTCAAAGCTTCTTGCTGTTGTTTTGAACACCAAAAAAATCGGGTCATTTGGGTTTTCAATAGATGAAAGATTTACCGGAAATTTTAAAGCTTCCAAAGATCTTCTGAATATAGCGCTGTACGGAAATATCAGCAACAGCCTGTATGATTTTTCACAGACTGAGCTTAATGCATTCTGGACAAGAGAGCTTAATTTGTCATATGCAAATAAGGTCAATACCAGGGGAAATAAATTTTTCAACTCATTAACTTACGGAGTTTCCGTTAAACCACAGTTTGGGCTTTATTATTTAAAGACTCAAAGTAACAACCTTACTGTTTCAACAAATAATTTTAATGTTATACAAAGTTCCGGAAATATGGAGCTTGTCTATTCAGGCTTAACCAGCAACAATGATTTAAAATACTCTCCCGGTAATGCCGGTTTTGGTGTAGGTTTTGATGCAGGTGTAAATGCACGGATAAAAAATGTGTCGCGTTACGGCAGTTTAAATATCGGACTGAGCATAACGGATCTTGGATTTATAAAATGGACAAAGAATGATAATAAATATTTTTATGACGGAAATTTTGTTATTACCGACATTACAAATAAAGCCCAAATAGATTCGCTTCGTGACAGAATAAAAGGTTCAAAAACTCCTATTCCGGATTTTTCTGTCAGTCTTCCCGCAACTTTAAGACTCGGTATTTCATTTAAGCTTTTCGACAGCGGAAAAAAAGATTCATTGAGTCTCGAACGGGGAACCCTGGCTGTTGACTATATACAAAACTTAAATGAAAATCTGGGTTCATCCCTGAAGTCAATTGTTGGTTTTGGCGTGGAAGTTAACCTTACAAAAGTTCTTTCTCCTAGAATTGGTTTTGCAATTGGAGGCAGGGATAACTTCGTTGCGACTATGGGGCTGGGAATTGATACAGGTCCTGTGCTTATAGATCTTGGTACTTATAATATTGGAAGCATATTTACTCCCAAAGCTACAACAAAATTCTCAGCAGGCTTAAATATAAAGTTTAAGGTGAATTAGAATCCCACTTTTACTTCTCCCCAAAAATTTCTTGTTGCAGCCGGTATCCAGTATGAAATTCCTCCGCTTATACTCCCTGAAGTTTCATATAATACATTGAAAATGTTATTCGCCTTAAAATTTATTTCTAATTTTTTGAAAATTCCTGTAAAGCTGTTTCGTTTAATTAATGAAGAAATATTGAATGATAATCCTGCATTGATAACACTGTAAGGTTCGATAACTTTATTAACATAACCCGGCAGATTTCTTGCGTTTGGATTTTTTCTTTCATTCTCCGAATTGTCAAGATACTGCTTACCTATATGTTGCATGGAAACATATGCGCCAATGCCATTATCATTGAAATAACCAAGAGAAATATTTCCGATTATACCGGGAGTTAAAATGATCTGATTGCCGGAATAATCATTCCCGTATATTATAGTTCCTGTCGAATCAGTTCCAAGAACTTCCAGATATTCTTTAAAAAAATTTTCTGATAAATTGAG
>JBBSDT010000424.1:0-2899 GCA_038240405.1 Ignavibacteria bacterium | reverse complement strand
GTCATTTTCTTTTTGATCATGCTGAGATCCTCCGCTATCAACTGCTCACTCAATCTTCATTCGAGCCACTCTCGCGATTAGCAAAAAAAATTCACGGCGAACTAAAGTATCATGTGCTTCATGCTGACTCATGGCTAACCCGGCTGGGAAGAGGCAACGATGAAAGCCATGCCCGCATGCTATCAGCGTTGAATCTTGCGTATCCGCTATCGCTCGGAATTTTTGAAGAGAGTTCATTTGAAAAAGATTTGATTGAACAAAAAATTTTCCCGGGAGAAAAATTGTTGTGTGAATTGTGGGAAGAAAAAATCCATTCTCTCATTAACCAGTCACATCTTCAGCTTCCGCAGGTAAAAGATGTTTCGATTGGAATGGGAGGAAGAAATGGCTATCACACAGAATTCCTGCAACCACTTCTCGATGAAATGGCAGAGGTGTTTCGGATGGAAGAGAATGCAGAGTGGTAGAGATTTAATAACTTGACAAAAAACTTGTACCATGATAGTTGATTGGAAAGAACGGATCACAAGCAATCCAAAAGTTCTTGTCGGGAAGCCCGCGATTAAGGGAACCAGAATCGGAGTTGACCTTGTACTTAATAAGCTGGGTTCAGGGGAATCATTCGAGCAAATTCTCGAATCACATCCACATATAACCCGTGAAGATATTTTTGCATGCCTTCTCTATGCGGCTGAAACTATCCGCCACGAATCTGTTCATCCTATCTATTCATGAATTTTATTATTGACGAGAATATTGATTTCCCTATCGAAGAAAAACTTGAGCAACATCATTTTTCGGTTTACTCCATTCAACGCCACGAGCAGGGTTTAGATGACGAAGAAATAATTCAGCTTGCCAATGAACGCGAAGCAGTCATCATTACCAATGATACTGATTTCAGTGAATTGTCCTTCAGGCAAAAATTAAATCATCGGGGAGTTATTCTTATTCGATTGGAAGGGTTATCGAACCAACATATCTGATTCAATAAAAAATCAGCTAGTGAAATTTTTAGTTAATGAAAGGGAAATAGATAGTCCAAGGGTTTTTGAGGATTCTTATTATAGGGATGGCATCTTTGAAAGGTTATTGATCCAATGTAAAGATCCCCAAAATAGCCCCCTTAGTATTTTCACATTCGGTATAAACTCTGCACACGGTAAAGAATTCATTTTCATAAAAGACCAAAAAAATATTAGAATTGTAAATACGGACTCTTTGGAAGTTGCCATGGATATGGTTATTAAATCCTTCCAATCCTCGAATTGTATCTTTTCTTCGAATGATATTTTAGCGTTCATGGAAGATATTCTGTCGATTTACAATCACAATAGAAAGATAGTACGTAGTTATGAATTTAAGAAACCAGATGATAAATAAAATCCTAAGAAGGTAAAGCTCAGGGCCTCCTACGGTAGACCCCGAGCGGATAGCGTCGGTTTGACCAAAACTAACAAGGTCAGATTACGCGTATCTCGAGATGTAATTATTGAGCCCAAGACAGGAAAAATTTTAGAGTTGTTGCGAGGCTATAAATAGATGGAGTCACCAAATGACTTTTGTTTTACCTTTGTTATTAGCATCCCTGAGATTGTTATTTCCGGTCTATAGCTGGCTAGTGCATGATGGGGGGCAGCACTGACTTCAAGTTTATCTAAGCCTTAAGAAATGGCAATTTATAATTATCGCGTCAAACTTATATTGGTCAGTCAGGAGAAATACTCTAATTTATTATAGTTACAAAAATATTTTCTAAATTATTATACCAGACTCTAATTTTTATTTTTTTTTGTATTTCCTTTGATTCAGCAGAAAGAGTGACAAACTTCTTACCTTTCTTTAAAATTATAATATTATCAATTTGTAAAAAATACTCTCGCAATTGTATATATTTAATAAGCGCATTGGAATCAGATGGCAGGTTCTTAAAATCATCACTGATTTTGGATAGAAAAAAATTACCGCTAATGAATTTAATCCTGTTGTTAATGGAGTCATATCCTATTAAGAAAAATCGATCAAACAAAGTAGGTTGAAATTCCTGCTCAACTATTTTGTTACCCTTCGTAAACTGATCAGCTTCCTTATAAATTGAGAATAAAACATAATTAGAATCAGGATAACTCAAACCTGACTTAGATGCAGATAAATTTAAGTGATAACCATCGTCCGGTAAAAGATTAAATAAGGAAGTATAGGGTTTAAGGGCTCCATTTTCTAAGTCATTACCCACTTCATTTGTTTTATATATCCGATAAATTAAAATATTTTTTTCAATTAAGGAGAGATTTTTATCAAAATTAGGAATAGCAGTTAAATTTTGAGCATTATTATTAGAAAAGGCTAATCCACAAAAAAGAAAGGTAATGATGTACTTATTCATATGATAATATTCATTTTTTTGGAATTTTCGAATAGTTTTTATTAAATTCTGTCTCAGCATCATTGGCTGCCTTTCCACTCGGGTTATATTTATCGTGGACTTGCAAATCAACCATCTATATCTAAGTATGAAATTGGATTATCTCCTGCAAAACAATATGGACTTAAAGAAGTATATTCATTGCAAAGTTCGTCCACTCTAGCCCATAACCCTATTCTTGGATCATATATCCTTTCGCCGAAATCAAGGGAGTTTGCATTCCCCCTTATGTCATCATCCTTCATCTTGTCATTAAACCCAAATTCATAGGAAGAACTACAATTTCGCCCCGGCATTACCATCCCGAGCGGATAGTAATTTTCGGAACAATTGCCGTCAACAGAATTCCTATTCATTTTCTTTTATTCAACTGGTCAAAGATAATATTTACCGACTTGTGCCTCCAGTGCTTCATCCCATATTTAATCTCTTTGCCCACCCTTCAGTTGTTGGTCTACTCACGCAAAAGTCTTT
>JBBSDT010000423.1:0-2903 GCA_038240405.1 Ignavibacteria bacterium | reverse complement strand
TGTCGGGTCTTGAATATATCTGATTTATTTTTTCAAGTCCTTCTAAATAACATTCTATAGCTTCTTTAGCATTCTTGATCGCTGATTCTTCAGAATCACCTTGTGTAAAACATCCCTCAAGAGCAGGAACTGTTACATTGTATCCACCTTCTTCTGCTTTTTCTAATACTATATTAAATTTCATATCTTTTTTTCTTATAATAATACTTATATAATAATTTTAAAATGCAATTTGTTCTTTGCCCTCTATATCTGCATTCAGCATGTCATATTTATCTATACTTTTTGTTAATGGTTCGCTAGTTCGGACTATATGATGAGGGATAGCTTCGGAAATTACCTGTTCCTATAATAATCTGAGAGATTATTATCAAGAAACTATTTTACTATTGCTTCCATTAGGTCTGTTAAAAAAACTGCAAAAGTTTCTTTTAAAAAAAATGTTCCCTGAAATAATCCAATTGAACATTGAACATGGAACATTGCCAATTCAATTAAAGAGTTTTATCCCATTTGCGTAAAGGATGTTTTGCGGGATCAAGTTCTTTATCCATATCCCACGGCTCAAATGCGTTCTTAATATTTGAAAGACCTGATTTTGATAATTCCGGATAGTGCCGCAGAATAATTGTTTTCAAGTCAGACTGGTCAATCCACTCCAGTCCTTCTTTTGTATAATATTCATCAGTATAGCAATCGGTATAGAATCTATCCGCCTGCAAACGCCTTGTAGCATTCAGAATAAATATCTGGAACATTGTTTCACCGAATCCGAAACCGTACGGCCTGTAACCCTCACCCAGAGTACCGATCAAAAGGTCAAGGGATTCGACAGCATCCGACTCGCTTCCATAAACTTCCTTAAGTTCACTGACTAATTTAGGATCAGGTGTCAGGTCTTCAAATGTTCCAATAGGTTTAAGTCCGAGCTGTCTTCTGAATTCATTGTATCTTGGAACACCCCGCTCCCTTGCCCTGAGAATATCAACGGCGCCCATATCAAATACCGGATTGAAAGGTATACTAAGCTCCTGCATAAAACGCGGATAATTATTTAAGACTAGCTGACCCGGATGCTGATTTCCAAATGAATAAAAAAGATCAGACATTGAAAATTTTTGTAATAATTTCCCCGATCCTCGGGATTGCGAACATTAATCGAAGAAACTGTCTTGCGTTCTTTTCCCTTACTGAAAACATTTGTAAGTATGCCATACCAGTTTGCATTTAAACCCATATCAAGTCCTTCATTCGGAAGGATCGCAGGCGTCCATTCAACAGAGTGAACTTTTGCCATTACCGCAGCATTGATAAGCCGGGCAACATTGAACAAGCGCGTGTCATCCCAGTTGCTGTAAACTGATTTAAGATGATCGCAGATCGCATTATGCTCTCTTGTGAATAACGTATGCAGCATCGACATACCAACCCACCAATTTCTTATAAAGCCTGTTTCTTCTATTCCATTTTTATCAAGCGGAAGAGTTCCGTCCGCGTTCACATTAAGCTTCCCATCTTGGCCGCTGCGAAGGCGGTCAACCGTTTCCTGATGACTGCCGTAAATCTGAGAGCCATCCCACCAGTGCGTTACTTCATTGATAAAGCTCACAGGAGCTTCTTCTTTTTCATCCATTCGTGTCGGATCGGGCTGAGTTCTTGGTATAAACATCTTCGTCTGCAAATATTTTTTTCTTGCCGGATCATCTTCTGAAAGCGGTATTTCTATAAGTTCTTTCAGCAGAGGCTCACCATGATTGATCCAGTCGGCATTTTGAAATTGTATCCAGCAAGCGGCAAGCATATTCAGGAACGGAACTTCCTTAATTTCATTTTCACGGGTAAGCAGCCTCCGGCTGATAGTTCTGGGATTTGGTGTGAGAAGTCTTTCATCCGATTCCGGCTTGATCTTATTAATAGATACATTTCGCGACAGACGTGTGCCAGCTGCGCCTTCTTTCGGATTTTCAAGATTGTTCCAACTGCCGTCAGCAGTGCGGTAATACTGAACACCTTCAGGCGGTTTTTGTCCCTTCTCTAAAAATCCAACAAGGCTATCCTTAGGATATGTCGAATGTAAATTATTTTTATTCAAATTATTTCTCATATATGCGAGAGTAACTACACCAAGATATAAGGGTCTTCTGTACCAGTTAGTCCATATCTTTCCGCTAGTTCCAACCAAAGTTCCCCAGACAGTTACAAATGTTTCAAAAAGAGCGGTTGAAACTGTTCCTATTCCGTTTCCAAGAATAATCCGGAACTTAGTCGTCCATTCCTTAGACGAAATCCCAGGCAGTGGATCTTCGGGTATCGAACCTGGTTTTACATGCGGAGGCTGAAGCAGCTTTTCACGGTCAAAATTATAGATTTCGGGAATTGATACATTAACTTCGGCGACGGAATTTTCCGTGCATTTTCCAGCATTTCCTTCCATTCACTATTCGCTTCATCCGATCGTAATGCTTCACGGTAAGCATCGGCAGCAAGTGCATATTGTTCGCTTCTGAAGTAAGCAAGTCCGAGCAGTGCGTATTTTTCCGGACCCGGCTCTTCGCTAATAATTTCTTTTACGAGCGATATTGCCTCGCTATATTTTTGCTGACCAATCAGTAAAGAAATTTCCTGAATGTTTGATGGAGTAGAAGTTAGAGTCATTTTAATATAGATTATTTAGGGGAAAATTTGAAAAATAAATATAATAACTTCAGGTAAATATTTATATATAATCCCGAATGACAAAGGAATGGGCATCCTTCCAAAAAAATTTATTTCTTCGACCAAGTACATTTATATTTACCCGCTTTCTTTTCAACGATGAAAAGAAAGGTACTGTGTTAATAATCAAGTATAAACAACATACGCGTATGTTGTTTTAAGAGCAAAATGCGTTTTTATAATTTGGA
>JBBSDT010000422.1:0-2922 GCA_038240405.1 Ignavibacteria bacterium | reverse complement strand
ATTTAATATCTCCATACTTAAAAAAACTTTTGTCCACAGATGATTTTTCCATTTCTTCAAGAAAAGCGTTTTTTGAAATAAATCCCTTAGATGATAAGAAACAAGAGGCTAATCCAGATATCATTGCAGTTGAAAAACTACTACCTGAACCTTGAGTTAAATTAAAACTGTTATCAAAAGATGTAAAATTCACCATCGGTGTTAAAAAATTTAGCTTAGCGCTTATAGCCAAATTGTTATAATCTTCATTTATACACCCTACAGATATGCATTCCTCAATATTAGCAGGAAACGGATTATCATTAATAGCCAAATTGTCATCAGCTGCACAAAAAATCAGTTTATTCTTTTGATTTGAAATTTGTTTAAATAATAGTCTTATTTTCTCTTCTTCGATCTTGAATTCATCATTCATAATCCTTGAATTAAATCCTTGGCTTATATTTAAAATGACTGAATCGTTAAAGTTTAAAATATCTGTAAGTGCTTGAATAAAATTATTCAGCAGAATGGGAAGGTCATCGCCATCCGACTTATATTTTATTGAAAAAAGTCTGGCATTTTTTGCAATTCCAATGATATTTTTTTTCGCAGATAGAATACCACCGATAAAATTCCCATGCGATAAAATCGTATTTGTATTAGAAATTATCTCTTCTTTAAACTTCTGATAATATTCGCTATCTGGAATTATTCCAGTATCAATCAGCCCAATCGTAACAGTTTCTCCTTTTGTTTTTTGCCAATCAAAATTTAAAGCCGAAACAAAAATTTCATAGTCTTTTTGTACAAATTCACTTACTGGTACCAATCCATCTTTAGCAACAACATTTTCGCTGCCAGTTATTTGCTTCCACAAATTGCTTTCGCCTCCTTTTGGAATACTTCCTATCACATCATCTTCATCAACCCAAACCTTAGATCCTTTAAGTAGACACCCCCTATAAGAGTCATCACTCTCATCGGAAGGTTTGCTCCTAATATTGAGAATATCTTTTGTAACGGTGTATTCCCTAATCATTATGCAAAAGATTTAGGATCAGGCTTTTGGTTAAGTGATATAGTTTTTGAAACAGTTGTAGTGCTGGACGACCCTGCATCTTCAGATGGCTTATTGCCTCCGGCCCTTATGTTCACAAATTTGTTTAACAGATCAAACCAAAAAGGCGCCCCTAAGGTGATAGCTAGAGCCGTTATAAGAAAGCCAATCCAGTTCCTCGGATGCTCAAACGATTCGCTTAAAATGTATAATACTTTATTAAAATTCTGTTCCATACACTTTGGAACTAAGTAATAGCTTTGATTTAAATCTTTGTCAGGAAAATTCCACCCTAATCCCATCATCATATTTACTTCAGCAATTGTATCATTGTATAACTTTTGAATATCCTTTATTTGTTTTTCTGCAGCCTTCAATGAGGTATCAGGTTTTCCCTCTGAAGTATTATTAATTTGTTTGTTCTTTTGTTCAACATAATTGGAAGCACTTTGAGCCATTGATTCCCTTAGATCTTTATTTACTGATAGCTTATGAACTATTTCAATTGTGCTAATATTAAAAGTGAATGCCAGTACCAGGCCAATACCAAATAAAACTTTAGTAGCCTGTCTTTTATACCATCCGGTTACACGATTCATGCTGGCATCATACCAATCTTCCAGTAAGAGTTTAAATTTTTGAACGTCACCATTTGCTTGCTCTATATAAACATTAAGAATGCTTTTTAGGTCTTTTCGATCGTCGCTATTTAGATTGGTGTTAACATAAGCTTTGATGTCACTCATTAAAATGGGCGATGAATTCTTTTCACTTTGCCTGTTGCCTAAAATATCAAAGAGAATATCTGAGAATGCCGAAGCGGTTAAGTATGCTGGTTTTTTATATAGAAAAGAATCTTCTGATTTTCTTCTGTAAAGAGGGTGATTTGTAATATTCGCGGCAAACAATTTAGCTTTCTCATTCAGTTTTCTTCTTTTTATATGAACATCGGTATTTTCCCTGTTTTTATTAATATAACATGTTCTGAAAAAATCGCTTTTACTAACAGGTATTGGGTTGGGTTTTGTTTTATCATCAATGATTTGCTTCGCAACTTCTGACGAATTTTTCCGTTTCTTTAATTGAAATAACCACAGAAAGCCATTCGCAACTTTATCCCACCAGAAGTAGCTAAAATTTTTTCCATCGAGCATTTGCTCAATTGCTTTTTCAAGCATCCTATGCCTATAAGCAAGAATCATGGCTATAAATTCATTTACTGTTGACGCAAGCAAGCTGTAAAGCAGGTAAATGAAAGTCAGACCAATTGCAACATCAAGGACAATATTATTCATAAATTCGTATTTTGGTTGTAAGACAAGTCGATAGCCTTACTGGCAACATATCCATGCATTTGCTATTATGTCAAAACTATTTTTTACACTTCCGTTTTACAAAAGGAAAATCCCCATTCTCATCATGCTTTCCCCCCAAATATTTCATGAAAAAACTCCCCGCTCAATTCTCTAACTTTAGCGTCTATGACCCAGATTGCCTTAATTGATGATCATAAAATCTTCTGTGATTCTTTAGCGAATCTCATTAATGATTTTGAGGGCTTCAATGTAATATGGACGGCACAGAGCGGCGATAAGGCAATTCAGCTATTACAACAAAATCAAAATCTTCCTGAGATTATTTTGCTGGATATTGCAATGCCCGGCATGAATGGGGTAGAGGTAGCTAAGTGGATATTTGAAAACAGGAAAGACATAAAAGTATTGGCGCTTACCATGGAGGAAGATGATTACAGTGTAATTCAAATGCTGCAATATGGTGTAAAGGGCTACTTGCTAAAAGGCATCGGCAAAGAAGAGTTGCTGAATGCACTGCAACAGGTAGTAAAGTATGGCTATTATTATACTCCCATCATTACAGGCAAT
>JBBSDT010000421.1:0-2925 GCA_038240405.1 Ignavibacteria bacterium | reverse complement strand
TTCGCCGGGGGAGTTTATCAGCCTGATTGAAAATTCAATGAACGAAACATTCGATATTGAGCTCAATAAAACGGCTGAAGCCGTCATCTCGCAAACAATTCATTCATGCAAAGGACTTGAATACCCGGTGGTTATTATTGGAAACTGCAACACTTTGATATTTCCTGATACTAAAAATACAATAAATAATATTTTCTATCATCCTGTTTCCGGATTGAGGTTCCGTAAGGTTCACGGAAGCAAGAATAATTATACTTATATATTTAATAACTGGAGAAGTGACATATTGATGCGTGTGTGCAGGGACGAAAACTATGATGAAGAAAGAAGGCTGTTATATGTCGGAGTGACACGGGCAAAGCAATACTTATATTTTACTTCTTACAGACCTTCAACATTTTTTGGAAAATTAGCCGAAATCACGGACAGTAAAATTGAAAAAGATTTTAAATATGATATTATTCCGCTTCCGGCAGGAGAGATTTTACCCCCCGAAAAATTAAACTTTCCGGGAGAAGTTATACTAAGCAAAAAATTCATTTCCGTTCACAGCATGATGGAGCTTGCAGAGAATGATGATTCAAACAATTCTAATGAAGAAAATCTATTTGCCGTCAGATCCGCATCTGACGCTCTTGAATACGGAATAAGAGTGCACCGTACAGCATATAAAATCGCCAGTGGATTCAGTGTCGAATCGGATTTAGAAGAAGTTAAAAGGATTAAAAAATTTATAGACGGTCTCAATGCAGAAGAGCTAAAACCTGAAGTTGATTTTCTTTTTCCTCAGGAAGATAAAATTTACAGGGGAACTATTGATTTGCTTGCTTTTTATAATGACAGAATAGAAGTTATAGACTACAAAACCGGTAAAAGTAAAAGGAACATAGACAAATATAAAATCCAGTTAGGAGTCTACAAGGACGTTATACAAAATATTTATAAAGATAAGAAAATCTGCTGCAAAATATATTTTGTATCATTGGATGAAGTTATAGAGTTATAATTTTTTAAAAATCCTAACAGGTCTAACAACCTGTTAGGATTAGGATTCGTCAACGAAGCAGGGTCATCTTTTTAGTCGTAATATAGTCATGGGTTTCGAGCTTATAAAAATAAACTCCTGTTGCAAGATTGCTACCGTCAAAAGTGGCCTTATAGTTTCCGGAAGGCTGGAATTCGTTCACCAATGTATTAATTATCTTGCCGTTTATATCATAAACACTTAACTTGACGAACCCATCAGAGAGAATTTTGTAGTGTATTGCCGTTGAAGGATTGAAGGGATTAGGGAAATTTTCGATTATAGATTCATGATCGGAAGAACCAACTCTATTTTCGGACAATTCCCTAATACAGGCGCAGAGGCTATTTGATTGGTAATATACAACTACTAGATTGTTCTTCTGTGTTGTAATTGAAGTATATCCTCCCTCATGAATATCATCCTGAATCTTGCTTGTATTTTCACATTGAACGGATTCGTCAGTTAAGTTTATACTTGATAAGAATAGTTTATTAACCGGACTTGTTATCCAGCTGACATAAATATTATTATTGTTAAAATAAATTCCGTTACGGTTATTGCTCGGAGGAAGTATTCTTCCGGAAGCTATCTTCATTTCATCACATGAGATTTTTTCTCCTTTATCAAATCCACCGCTTATTTTCCCGTTCTTTTCAATATTTATCCTGTAAATCTCATTATCTCCGTTTTTCTGATTATTCCAGATTACATTTGCTCCATAATCCAGAGAAGAAACAATTAACGGATTTTTTTCACGGGAGACCGGAACAAAATGAGTGCCCCAGACTTCATTAAGGTTCCTGCTTATTTTTATGACCTGTATGACATTGTTTTGATTTTCTCGATACTTTTCACAGGCAACCATAAAAGAATTCTTATCAGACGGTATGATATTATGGTTATAAAAAACTTCCTTCATATTATCCTTACCGGAATTTGGAGTGTTCCTAAAAATAAGCTTTCCTTCTCCGCCCTCTTCCAGCAACATTCCCTTGTTGCTTATCCTGTTCGCATATAAATCAAATGCATATTCAGAGTAATTTCTTGAATCAAGCCACACAATAAATAATTCATTATTGTCATTGCTTGTAATTGTTGGTTTTCTTTGATCGGAACGGTTGTTACAGACAATTATCTCATTACCGTTATTCCATAACTTATTTGCTTCCAGATCAGTTTTTTGAGCATGTATATCGAAGTTACCGTCAATAAAATTTTCCCATGCAATTGCAATTTCATTATTCTTTGTTAGTACTGCAGCAGGACTGTAATTAAATCCATTGTAAAAAGATGAAAGCTTTGTGGCATTAGTCAACTTTATCCCTTTCTCCGAGACTTTCTGCATATAAATATCTTCTCGACTGCCCGACACTTTTCTGTAAATAATAACGGCTCCTCCTTTATTATCAGAAAATATCAATGGGTAATCTGTCTCGGCAGTAAAGCCGGTTTCTAAATCATCATCGATCATTATTCCGTTTTCATCCCACTCCATAATATTCAATAAACCTATTTTCTGAATATACAGGGAGCCGTTATTTCTATCTTCAAGCCAGCATATTAATGTGCCGTCGTCATCGTTATGGTACTTTGATTTTTCAGAAGCAGGGAAATATATATTTCCCGAATCTTTGCAGATTGTCAAAATTTTATCCGAAGCAATAGTCGGAATATTTGTTAATAAAATTATTAAGGCAAATGAAATAATAAATAATAAGATTTTCATAAGTAATTAAGTTTTAGTTTAAAAATAATTTTTGTTTATGTTTTGATTGTATTGACAATGTATTAAATCCAAAAGTTAGGCAAAGCTATGGTAATTCTAAATTCCTGTCAAATTGTAAAAAGCGGTATTTGTGAAATTGAAAAAAGTAGTGGGGAGTGGGTAATAGGTATTG
>JBBSDT010000420.1:0-2929 GCA_038240405.1 Ignavibacteria bacterium | reverse complement strand
TATAATTCATTTTGATGATGGCACATTTAAACAAATTGAGGAAAGTGAGCTTCCTTTGCGATTACCTGACGTAACTTCTTATAAGCCCAGCGGAACAGGAGAATCTCCACTGGTCACCATTGCAGACTGGGTAAATACTACAGACAGCGATTCCGGAAGAAAGGCTACCAGGGAGACCAATACCATGCCTCAATGGGCAGGTTCGTGCTGGTACTATTTGAGATATCTTGATCCTCTTGATAAAACATATTTTTGCGATAAAGAATTAGAAAAATACTGGATGCCTGTAGATTTATATATAGGCGGAGCTGAGCATACAGTCCTTCATTTGATATATGCACGCTTTTGGTATAAAATATTATATGATCTTAATTATGTTAATTACAAAGAACCTTTCGGTAAGTTGTTTAATCAGGGAATGATTCTTGGAGAAGACGGTGTGAAAATGAGCAAGTCCCGGGGAAATGTTATTAATCCTGAAGAAGTAATTAGAGATTTTGGAACAGACTCGATGCGATTATTTGAAATGTTTTTAGGTCCTCTTGAAGCCACGAAGCCATGGAATACAAAAGGTATCGAAGGATTGAACAGGTTTTTGAACAGGGTGTGGAGATTGATCATTGATGAAAATACCGGTAATGTTAAAGATAGCCTTTCCGCGAATGAACCTGATGTAAAGATAAATAAGTTATTTCATAAGACAATCAGGAAAGTCACAGAAGATATCGAAGGCGGAGAAATGAAATTCAATACGGCAATCTCCCAGCTCATGATTTTCGTTAATGATTTATACAAGGAGCAGAACCAGAATAAGGAAATGGTGAAAAAATTTATTATTCTCCTTTCACCCTTTGCTCCACACATAGCGGAGGAACTCTGGGAAAAGCTCGGAAATGAAAAAAGCATTCAGTTTGAACAATGGCCGGTTTATGATGAGGCATTTATTAAAGAGGATGTTGGAACAATAATTTTCCAGGTTAACGGCAAAATCAGAGCAAAGCAGGATTTTGATTTAACGATGGACGTTAAAGTTTTGGAAGAAGAAGCATTGAATAATGAAAATGTTAAAAAATATCTTAGCGGTAAAAAAATAAGAAAAATCATTTCTGTAAAAAGTAAAATGGTAAATATAGTCACTGACTAAGGAAAGTCTGTAAAATAAATTTTTAGTTCCGAAGAGAAAATGTAAGGAAAATTTTTAGGCAGAAAAAAAGCTATTGACATAGAGAAATATTTATTGCAATATTGCATTAACTCAAAAAGACAACAATATTGCAATCCAAAGATTTAATATATAAACTTCAGCAAATTGGGTTTAAGGAACACGAGTCAAAGATATTTTTAGTTCTTTTAAAAGGATCAGCATTAAGCGCTTCGGAGATTGCCGAGAAAGCCAATATCAGGCGTACTTCAGTTTATGAAACGTTAAAATCATTTGCTGCCCGTGGATTTTGCAATGAGATTGAGACGAACACTATTTTAAAGTATGAAATGATCGATCCCAGGGTGATTTCTGATAAAATAGAAAGAGAGCTAAAGCAGAACAATGAGGGTAAGATCGAAAATTTAAGAACAACTTTTAATGAATTTGATACATTACATAAGAGTGAAGAATCTGTAAATAATAAAAATGTAAACATTGAATTAATTAGAGGATTCAATAAACACCGGCAGGAGAAATTCATTGAATTGTTTAATAATGCAAAGGAAGAAATTTTATTTATGATACGGCTTGAAGGATATGTATCGGATGAACTTGATTCAGGAGCAAGTGATTTCTTTAAAAAGGGTGGTGTCATTAAATCGCTTTATGAAACAAGTCTTAATTTTAAAATTATAAAAGATAATTCCCGCGTAAATGCAACACTTGATGATTTGCTTAGAATTTGTAGAAGATTTGAAAAAAACGGCGAACAAATTAGAATTTCGAAAGCAGTATTACCAAACATGACAATTTTTGATCGAAAAATAGTGTTCATTAATATACAGGATAAATCAGTTCCAAGGCATAACAATGCAGATATTATTATTAAAAATGAATCTTTTGCAAATAGAATGATAGATTTGTTTAACTTTTACTGGAGTAAAGCTAATACCATTGATGACATGAAAAAAAATGAGAGTCAAAATACTAAAGTTTATAAAGAGAAAAGAAAACTTATTTTGAATTAATTTTAAAAAATTTACAATACAACCCGGAGGGAAAAATGGGAACAAGAAATCTTAAACACCTGACAAAATCAATTTATTTGATAGCTATTATAGGTGCTACATTAACAGGAAATGCATTTGCAAATAAAGGCGATAAGAACTTTGTCACCGGAAAGGTAATTTACTCGGATAATCAGTGCCCTGTGACTGAAGGTAATATTAAAGTTTTTAATTCCTCTGAATCAGGCAGTCAGGAAGCGATTTTGGAAATAACAAATATTCAATCCAATGGAGAATTTAAGATAAGTTCACATTCAATTGAATTAATGGACGGAATTAAAATAATGGCTTATCCGAATGATGCAGATAATCCGACAATCTTTTTTGAACCTCAAATTTTAGATATTAACAAAGCGCTTAAGAATTCCAATGATCAATATTCGTTAATAATTCAGGTGCAAAGGGTTAAATCAAATTCTACTAAGAGCATAAAAAATAAAGCTTCGGAAAATGCTGGTTTACTTAAACAAAATTTTCCGAATCCCTTTAATCCTACAACTGTAATAAGTTTTGATCTTCAGTTTACTTCAAAAGTAACACTAAAGGTTTATAATATGAGTGGCGAAGCTGTATCTACAATTTTGGATAATAAGACTATGGATAAGGGAATGAATGAAATTGTATTTAATGCTTCTGATCTTCCCAGCGGGATTTATGTTTATAGTTTGAAAACAGGCAGTTACAGCGAGAATAAAAAGATTATTTTGTTAAAGTAATT
>JBBSDT010000419.1:0-2943 GCA_038240405.1 Ignavibacteria bacterium | reverse complement strand
GGTCTTTGCAAATATAGATATTATATCTGTATTAGTAAAGCTAAATCCAATTATTTTTTGAATTTTATTCACATCCTTTCTGGTAATGTTATATTACCAGAACCTTCCTTTGAAAGATAATCTGTTTTCTTTCCTTATTTACACTTTCCTTATAAATTGTTTCGAAAAAAATATATCTATAATTTATTTAAATGGATCTTTCTTTTAGAGTTTGGTTTATTAAAAGAAAACTAGGGTTGCAGCCCCTCATGGCAATCCTATTTGTTGAACTGCTATTTTCCCGCTTATCAGATGCAGTAACTCTGATTGAACTACCACGAAGAATATTTCATTTACCTCCTTTGAATCTAAGGCTAATATTAACTTTTTGCATTGCCCTGCCACTACTGCTTTTTTGGCTTATTAACAATAAAACTGTATTTAAGAAATTTATCTTTCTATATGCCTTT
Source organism: Ignavibacteria bacterium (assembly GCA_038240405.1). GTDB lineage: Bacteria > Bacteroidota > Ignavibacteria > Tepidaquicellales > Tepidaquicellaceae > JAGPCH01. The sequence goes on along the minus strand of JBBSDT010000419.1, from coordinate 2,494 downwards.
GTGGATTTGATCCGGCTACTGTATGCTATATTTAATTTGATACCCTCTATTGGAGAATATACAGGTATTAAAGGAGGAGAAGAATTATTCACAGATGTGATTCTGGTTTGGTCCATTAATGTAGTAGTTTTTGGAATCTGGTATTGGATTCTTGATGCCGGAGGACCTTTTAAAAGAAATGACGATACTCTTGAAAGAAGAGATTTTCTTTTTCCTCAGTTTGGTAATGAAATAAGGGGCTGGGAAAAATGGAAACCTGAATTCATTGATTATCTGTTTCTTGCTTTTAATACCAGCACAACATTCGGTCCAACTGATGCGATGGTACTTTCAAAAAGAGTTAAAGTGTTAATGATGGTGCTGGTAGTTGCTTCACTTACTTCGTTTGCCGTAATAGCTGCAAGAGCTGTGACGATTCTGAAATAATATATTTATAGTTCAATAAAATAATTTAGTGAAATGAAAAAAATATTTTTCTTCCTTCTGATATCTCTTTGTATATGTTCCTTATTCCAGGGTTGTGGTGATGATAATCCTGCATCTCCTCATAACGTCACAAATTTTGTGACAGGCTATAATCAAAATGAAGCTTCAGTATGCATGACTTTGGCTTCATTGGCTTATGCAAATGAGAATAATATTGCTTATATAAGGGATTCACTGGCCATCCAGCTTGCAAATACTAACTATACTACAAACGAGAAATGGGTTTTAGACTGGGGTCCGGCACTAAGCCCAAACCTTGGAAATATGATGTATATTGTAAAAAATACTTCTACAACCCCCACCATGTATGCTATCGCGATAAGAGGTACAGATTGGTGCTTTCCGACAAACTGGAAGCAGGATATTCTTGTATGGAACTTTGAGCGCTATCCGTACGGCTCTTCACTTGATTCCGTGGCTGAAGGTACGCTCGATGGTTTAAATACTCTTTTAGGTTTACGTGATTCCTCAACAGGCAAAACATTGGTTTCTTACCTTAATACAATACAGGGAAATAATGATATGTATATCACAGGTCATAGTCTTGGCGGAGCGCTTGCAACTATTATGATATCCTGGTTTCTTGATAACGGCTATGGCTCCAGGTTTAAATTAAAGTCTTATACCTTTGCTGCTCCAAGTATCGGTAATCCAGGTTATGTCGCCCACTTCAATCAAATAATAAATGCTACAGGATCTGAAAGTTACCGGGTTATTAATCCGCTTGATCTTGTTCCGAGGTTCTGGAATGAACTGGATTCTGTGTTGATTCAGCAGATACCAACATTGGTCCCGATTTCAATTACGGGGGTTATTGGTTCTATAGAAGAATATCTCAGCTACTATAATATTGTTTATCAGAATGCAGGAATCCGTCAGACACTTGGAACAATTTTCCCATTTTGCACTTCTTCCGGCTTTGAAAAATATAAATGCTGGGTAGCATTTGAGCACGATCATAATACTTACCTTACTCTTTTAAAAGCACCAAACGTCAGTTTCTATTTTGCTCCATGTGACTGGTCTGAGCCCCCGGGAAAATAAGTTTAAGCCCTGTGATGATCAGCTCTCCAGTTACGGATTTCTTTTTTAATATTATCCGGGCTTAGATTTTCAGCAGCAGCTTTATTGCTTAATTCAACCAGCTCCTCATCCGGAGCAAACCTGAGGGCAATAATTTGAGAAAGGCTAAGAGCCGGGTTTAATAATTTTCCTGTTAATGCAAAGTGCCTTAAGTTTTCTTCAGCACGAATTGCCCTGTCCTGAGCCCTATTTGGAAATACTCTCAAATACCAGAAGAAAGAAACCAATATTAAGGATGTGATGAAAAACATTAATGCAGCCCGAAATTCGTACCGCGTTTTGTAACCGATGTATAAGTTATAAATTGAGGCTATCAGCAATATAAAAATAAGAAGGAAAGTTATACCGTGATAACCTAATAAATATTGCCTGTGATTTTTGTAGTTTTGTTCCTTCATAGTTCTCATGTTTAGTTTCGAAATTAATTTAAGTTAAATAAAATTATTTTGTAATACAATCAATTGATTAGAGAATTCTAAATAAATTAAAAGAACACAAGTAAATGAGTATTGAAAATAAAAATGATTACAAAAACTTCACCCAAAGGGTTTATATCTCTAAAGCGTTGTATTCAATTTATGATATGTTAACTGTACCGGTTTTTATTGAGAAATGGTTTGTGAAATCTGCAATGTTCTATGATACCAACGGAATTGAGAAAAACCGAAATAAGCATATAGAACAAAATGATACCTGGAGTTGGGAATAATTGGATGATGCAAAATTAAAAGGCAAAGTTTTATTCGCAAAAGAAGATAAGCTTCAATTTACTTTCGGTAGCGGTGTTGCAGTCAGAATAAGTCTTACTGAAATAAACGGGAGAGTTCTGGTAGAACTAGTGTCATGTCAATCTACAATTGTCGGATATAATCGTTTGAGTTTTACTCTTGCATCCTGAGTTGTAAACTGCCAATTTATCACAGTC
>JBBSDT010000418.1:0-2952 GCA_038240405.1 Ignavibacteria bacterium | reverse complement strand
TCCGTAATGTTCGATTTTTATGATGCACCCGCTGGTGAAGTACAATCACTGGTAACTTTAACATTCGGTAACACTGTTCCCGGAGATACTTTAAAATTTGATCATGCCTATTGCACATATGTGACTGAAGTTGATCAGCTTGGAATAGAAACTTCAACCAACGCAGGAACAACTTTCACTTCACTTGTTCTGCTGGATGGAGGGGTTTCAGGACCGTTAGTAACAGCTTCGCCTTCTACCAGTCCCTTTTCACCAAATTCAAATCAATGGGCAACCAAAAAATTTGCTCTGCCAGTGGGTACAAATAAAGTCAAATTTAAAGCAATAAGCGCTTTTGGAAATAATTTATTTTTGGACAGTATTTGTGTTGTAAGTGTTATTACAGGATTATCAAATCATTTGACGTCAACAGGTCCTGCAAGTTATTCTTTATCTCAAAATTATCCGAATCCTTTTAATCCCGTCACAAGGATAAATTTTTCAATTCTTAAACAAGGATTGGTTATTTTAAAGGTTTATGATATTCTTGGAAAAGAAGTAGCAACGCTGATAAATGAAAATAGAGTCGCCGGTGATTATTCTGCAGATTTTAATGCAGGAAATTTCTCCAGCGGAATATATTTTTATAAATTAGTATCAGGAGATTTCACTGATGTCAAACGAATGATGCTAATTAAATAGTGACAAATGTCCCCTCAGAAATGTTATAAAAATAATATAAAAGTGGAAAAGTGAAAAGAGCCAACTGCGTCTAATGCATAAATCTTTTGAGGGAGAGTTCATATTTGATTTATGACATGAATATGAACTCTCCCTTTCTTAATAATTTATAACTTACGAATATCACATGCCAAGATTTTATTAATTGTCTTTTTAACGGAGTAAACAGATACGGGCAGGTATTGCCGATTGCAGGATTCATATTGCCGATTATCTGAACTGCCCTTATCAATTTTATTTGATTTATTTCTCCAATAATAACATCGAATCTTTGAAAATAAGTATGACAAGAATAATAATAACCATGATTGCAATCCAGCATATGAAAGCTATTCTTATCATGGTCTTATTATGCTAATAAAGTTTTTTGAATTATTAAAAGTTGTCACCAAGTCAGTTAAATCTACAAAGTTATTTCCGTCAATATCGGTGTTCAAATATCCGCTTCCAAAGTTCTTTGCATCATTATAAACTAACTGCAAATCGGACAGGTTAATTGTACCGTCATGGTTCACATCTCCTGAATAAATAGAATATTTTGAACCAGTTAGTTTCATATTATTTCCGTATGCTTGGTCTTGTGATGTTGTAAAATCATAAAAATTATTACTTGAACCACGACCTAAAAATTTACCACCAGCTTTACTCCAAGTTTCCAATCCATTTTTATATTGTACTACTATATAGTAAGTTCCATCTGTCGCATGGTCATAAAAACCAAGTCCTGTGAATGTTGTTGAATCGATTACTATCTTTGCCGAATCTACAATTGCATATGGAGCTGTATTATTTCTTAAATACGTCCTGACCGTATCTTTCATGTTCAATCTGTTATTATTATATAAACCCTCTAAAGATAAAGTAAGGTTCAAAGGCATTTGAAAGAATGTATAGAACTTATACAGTCCTGTTACATAATCGCCAAAGTATATTTCTCCCGCTTCATCAACTCCAAATGTTGTCGGGGAGATACCGGGATCACTAATTATAGTTGTACTTGAAGCAGTGACTCCATCATAAGTTAAAGCATATATTCTGTGAAGTACACAATCACCGAAAATGTATTTTCCGTATAATTCCGGTCTCGCTGTTCCTCTGTAAACATATCCGCCAATTATGCAGCCAGTAGGTGAACTGCCTTCATGATTATATTCGAATATAGGTCTTGCGAATCCCCTGCCCGTTGTATCACAAACCGTATCTGGATAACAGTGGAATCCTTCCATTTTATTCCATCCGTAATTTTTTCCATTGTCAACTAAATCTATTTCCTCATATTTAAATTCTCCTACGTCTCCGCACCATAATTTACCTGTGAGCTTATCGAATGATATTCTATATGGATTACGGAAGCCATAAGCGTATATCTCCTCTCTGAAGCCTTGTGTGTTGCTGTGGTAAGGATTGGAGACCGGAATAGAATAGTTATTTTCCCCCGAAGGATTATCAACGTCAATTCTTATCATTTTCCCCGCAAGATTCGTTCTGTCTTGGCTTAATACTCCACCGTTACCTCCGTCGCCAAAGGCAACATAAAGAAATCCATCACTTCCAAATTTGATATTCCCTCCGGCGTGATAGTCTTGCGGCTCGGAAAAGGTAATTATATTTTGTCTTGATTCAAAGATTGCAGAATCTGTTCCTATCGGAGGCGGCATCGGCGTTTGATTGGAACTTGCCGTAAACCTTATAACTCTTAAATAAAACACACCGCCACTGTCGAAATCGTAGTGGACGTAGAAGTAAGGCGTGTGTGGAAAATTCGGATGGAAAGCCATCCCATCAATACCCGTTGATGAATGATTACATAAACTTGTCATATCAAGAAATACTCTTCTGTGAGAAGTGTTCGGATGATTGCTTATTACCCAAATCTTTCCTGTTAACTCAGTGATAAATAGCCTGTTTGTTCCATCAACTGAGGTGACTATATCCGTTGGCACATTGAATGCTGGTATGTACGGAAATGCAGCAGTAAGGGAGTATTGTGCGTGCAATTGTGTAGCAACAACTAGTAATGTAATTAAGCCAAAGGCTAATGTAATTCTTTTTTTCATAAAAGTTTCCAATTTTTATTATGAACAATTTAAAAAATAGTTTGAAGTTTACAATAATAGGGAAGCACGTATATAAATAAAATCCAATAGTTTTCACTGAATCAGATAAAGTGGTTTGTGAATAAGAAGTATTAACCAAGATCAGAATTAAAATTGCTGCTAAAAGTTTTTTCAT
>JBBSDT010000417.1:0-2969 GCA_038240405.1 Ignavibacteria bacterium | reverse complement strand
TAAAATGATGCTGTTTCATAATCTGACTCCCTTCTAAATATTATTAATTTAAAGACGTTAATTAATATTTAATTTAAAGAGTCAGATTTTATTTTTTAATTCAATTTTTTTGTCGTGTACAGAGAAAAATAATGGTGTGAAAATCGAGACGGTAAAGTTAAATATTTTATAATAAATACATTCATTCAAATTGTTTTATCTTCTTCCAGACTTCAGAGATAGGTGTCTTAATATTTTTTGCAATAAAAACAGGAATATTATTTTCATAAGGCATCGAATATTTCGCAGTATGAATTGCCGCCTGATCTACACTTTCAAATACTTTCAGATGTTCATCCTTTTCTCCGCCAATGATTATTAAAACCGGATTTTCAATTTTACTATAACCCCAAATCCAAAAGGAATTGTGGTTGGAGATGGCGTCCGGCAGTGGATATTTTTTTTTGAAGAATTCTATTGAGCTAGCTTCTCCATAGTTCCTGCCAAACACAATTGCTCTTTTACGTTCCTCTTCCGGGAGCGCTAAATAAACTTTAGAAACATCCTGCGCCAACTCTTCCCAGCCAAACATATCTGAATAAAATTGAGGAAGCTCAGATAGCTTCTTTCCTTCTGATGAGGAAGGCGCCATTCCTAATGATCCGGCATATTTAATGTAGCTATCAACCGGAAGAATTGGTAAGGCAAGAGGAGTGATTAATATTCCTGAAATAATTATCAAAAATATCAATATGTACTTAGCCCGCTTCAATTTTACTTCAGTGAATTTTTCAATAAATACTCCCCCTCCGGCAAAAAGCATAGGATAGGCAGCTGTAAGATATTCAGCTTTGCTGTGTCCGTTTATTAGTAAAATCAGAAATGAAGTAATATAAATTATCGAAAGCACTCTGAATTTCTCCCCCTGCTTATCAAATAAAAAATAACCGAGTCCTAATAACCAGATTATAAAAGAAAGAGGGTTCATATTTGTAATCTGACCAAGTATAAAGTCTTTTGCAGTTAATTGTGAATATTTTTCCGACGTTGCATTTCTTATGAACTCCAGATGTGCAAAATCATTTTTAAAATTCCATATAATGTAAATAGAAAAAATTAATAGCGCTATTAAGGCACAAAGATATGGCTTCACAGTTAAAAGCTCTTTTCTTTTGTTGGTAAGCAACAATCCCATGAAGAATCCGAAACCAAACCATAAAAACCCGATTTTGTTTAAGAGTCCCACCCCGATTATAAGACCTAATGTAATCCAGTATTTTAATTTACTTTCAATTAGAATTAATATTACAATGTATGAGGAAACTGACCAGAGCAGAATATCAAAACTATTCATTGAGTATATTGCAAACATTCCAAGATAAATGGGGGAAAATATTACTGCAACAGCAGTTATAATAACAGCGGATTTTTTTCCTCCCAGATTGCGAGCCATAAGGCATGAGAAGAAAACAATAAATCCTGAAGCAACAGCAGGCAATAAACGGATTGCGAATAAAGAATCTCCGAATAACAATCTGCTGACGGATAAGATATAAATTGAAAACGGAGGCTGATCAACGTAGCCCAGATCTAATCTGTTGCTGCAAGCGATATAGTACAATTCGTCTCTGAAATATCCGTAACCTGCAAATGCATTTGTGTATAAATGAATTAAAACAGGAATTAAAGACAGTAGTCCAATCAAAAAATATTCATTCTTCTTTAAAGAATTCGCATTTCCAGCCATAAATTATTTCTTGTTTTAATCATAATTTTTTTTACTTTGTCTTGAACTATGATTAAAAATGATTATTATGATTTACTATGATTATGCGCTATAGTGTTTGATTGGTTCACTTTATAAGAATCATCTTCTTCGAAGAAACAAAATTTTCTTCCGCATCGGTAGAAACACCTTTTACTTCAAGCTTATAAAAATATATCCCGCTTGGAAGATTGCTCCCGTCAAATATTTCCTCATAACTTCCTGCTGGTTTGAACTCATCCAGAATTATCTTCACTTCCTTTCCGGCTAAATCAAATATTGTCAGCTTTACAGCATTGGATTTAGGAAGGGCAAAGGATATTCGCGTTGAAGGATTAAACGGGTTTGGATAATTCTGAGAAAGTGAATACACTAATGGAATTTGATTTTCCGCATTTGATATGGCCACCGGAAGATCGAGATAAGATATTCCTCCATTTGTTCTTACTGCCCAGAAGTGAGTGCCGTTAAAATCTGAGGCAAGATATCTGTAAGTGCCTGCTGTAGCCGTATAATCTGCTGTCCAGTTAGATCCGTTGTTTGTTGAGGTATAAATTTTATTATCGGATCTGACATAAAATCGAATGAGATATCCGGCAGCATTGCTGGTAATAATATTGGGACCTCCTGAAAATCCTCCAAAATTACCTGCACCTGTTGAAGTCTGACTCAGCCAGTTTGTCCCGGAATTTGAAGTCTTAAGAAGTGTAGCACCTCCTGTGAATCCTGTATATCCCACAATATCCGGAAGACCACAAAACCAGACGGCATAAGAATTCAGTTCACCTGTAGTAGGCTGGGCTGCCCAGCTTGATCCAGAATTACTGGAATAATAAACTCTGCTATTGTTAGTTCCAAACCAGATTTTGTCATTCCCGATGTCAAATATTGAATTAACCCAACTGGCTTCGGTGCCGACCTGGGGAAGATATAATCCTGAAGAATCCCAGTTTATCCCTCCAGTTGTAGTCTTCCATAGAGACCATCGCCCTCCGACCGGATCTCCCATCATGAATGCAGAATTGGTATCTGATGTGATACGTATTCCGTCAACGAAGCCGTTTGACTGTATAAATACCTGAGTCCAGTTCGCACCGCCGTCTGATGTCCGGTAAACATATGTATTAGTCCCTAAATATCCCGCTGTCAAAGCAATGTCATTATAAAATGCAGCAATGTTTATTAATTGCACTGCAACCGGAATACCATTGCCGCTTGCATTAGT
>JBBSDT010000416.1:0-2977 GCA_038240405.1 Ignavibacteria bacterium | reverse complement strand
TTATTGTTCCTGTTATCGATACTATTCCATATTGGATTGATACACGAGTAATCACAACATCTTTCAAAGCAGAAAAAACTCTTACTAAAGACACCGTTCCTGTTGATGTTGATGCAGTATTATTTTGGAAAGTATTGGATCCGAAAAAGGCTGCTCTTGAAGTAGCCGATTATTTAAGTGCTATTAGTTGGGCTTCTCAAACCGCATTGCGCGATGTGATTGGGAAGACCATGCTTTCAGATATGCTTGAAGGACGAGATAAAATCAGCAGTATGTTGCAAGTAATTATTGATGAGCGTACGGAGCCATGGGGCATACATGTTAATTCGGTGGAAGTAAAAGATGTGTTGATCCCTCCGGCATTAGAAAATGCAATGTCTATGCAGGCACAGGCAGAAAGAGAAAGGCAGGCGAGAGTTATTCTCGGAGATTCGGAAAGACAGATTGCTGTAAAGTTCGGAGAAGCGGCATTAACATACGCAAACAATCCCGTGGCCCTGCATTTAAGAGCAATGAATATGCTGTATGAAGGATTGAAACAAAATTCAACGATTGTAATTGTTCCGAGTTCAGCCGTTGACTCTATGCAACTTGGAAGCATGGCAGGGTTAACAGCTTTAACTATGGGGATAGGACAGGATAAAGTAAACAAAGAGAACAGTATTATTAAAAATAATGAGAACGATACATTAATAAATAAAGAAGTATGATGAGAGGGTTTATGAATAGATAAAACAGTCAACTATAAAAAATTAATTTACATTATAAAATTAAATATTTTGTTTTACGATGGTTATCATTTCTGGGGAATGAATCTTATATGGTGGTTTGTTTGGATCTTTTTTATTATCCTGATATTCGGATGGTACACACCCGTATCACGAAGGTATACTCATCTTGATATTTTGAAGAGGTGCTTTGCTTCCGGAGAAATATCAAAAGAAGAATATCAGGAAAAGAAAAATATTCTTGCGGATGATTTAGCGAAATCATAAAATAAGTGTAAATAATTATTAATACATTTTCAAAAGAAACAATTCTAAAAAAGGCTTTGAATAAAATTCAGCAAAGCTCAGTAAAGAGATTATTACTTTCATAAATAATTACAAACCTGAAAGAAAAGCTAAAAAATCTTTAATGCGTCCTTTAATATAAATCAGCATGACAGTAAAAAAAATCCTTTGTCCTACAGATTTCTCCGCTGCTGCAAACAATGCCGTTGAATATGCAGCATGTTTAGCGAAAAAGACAGGAGCAAAATTAACTTTAATGCATGTTGATCCGGTTCCGTTTCTTTTGCTTGAAGATATGAATAATTCAGTAATGATTGCTTACGAGAAAAGCCGTGAAGAGAATTTAAATCAGATTAAAGATCAATGTCTCGAAGTAAATAAAACATTCGGTATAACCTGTGACTATAATTTAGATTCGATCAATCTGGAACAGGCAGTTGCATTAAAGACGGAAAATGGGAAACTCTGTTATCTGATCGTAATAGGAACTAATGGCATTGACAACCTTAGTCAATTTTATTTTGGAACAAACAGTTATCTCGTGGCAAATAAGGTAGAATGCCCAACGTTGATCGTTCCCGAAGGATGTGAATATAAAGAAATTGCCAATGTTGTATTTGCATCCGACTATAATGCAGAAGATGAATTATTTCTTCAGCAATTGAAAGATTTTATGGAAAATTATAATCCTCATTTATATGTATTGCACATCAGCAGGAAAGATAGCCCTGTCAGCGAGGAGATTTATCACTCATTCTGCAATCTCACAAATGAAGCTCTTGAATATAATGAGCAAATCGAATTTAAGAGAACAGTAAATGAAGATGTAGAAGACGGTATTAATAATTTTATTCACGGAACACAGGTTGATTTATTGGCAATGTCAATTAATCACCATGGATTTCTTTACAGACTTTTCCATAGAGATATTATCAGGAATATTACATCTGTTTCAAATCTACCTGTATTGCTATTTCACAAATAATAAAAAAAATTAATCTAAAACTCCAGATTATTTCTTCTGATCTGACAGGAAAACAAACAATGATGTTTCATCTAATCTAATAAAAAATATGCAACTTATTTTCTTTATAGCAGGTCTGGTATTTATTTCTGTCATTATTTATGCCAGCGTAAAAAAGAAAAAACCGGAGCAGCAACCTGCCGCAGAAATTGAAAAAAATATATTACAGAAGCATGTGTTGTTTTATCAACATTTAAATAGAGATGAAAAAATTGAATTTGAAAACCGCATCCAGCGCTTCCTGCAAAATGTTCGCATCACAGGCATTGAAACCATAATAGAAGATATTGACAGAGTCTTTGTTGCAGCAGGTGCAATAATACCTGTTTTTGCTTTTAAAAAATGGGAATACCGAAACATTCATGAAGTACTGATATTCCCAGGTACATTTGACAGGAATTATAATTCGAAAGGAAAAGATCGTGATGTACTTGGGATGGTAGGCAATGGTGCTATGCAGGATACGATGATTCTTTCTCAACAAAGTTTGCGGAATGGCTTTTTAAATCCGAATTCTAAATCAAATGCAGCCATACACGAATTTGTGCATCTCGTAGATAAAGAAGATGGATACACTGATGGTTGCCCCGAAAATTTATTGCCGCATAAATATGCATTACCATGGCTGAAGCGTATTCATGAAGAAATAAAATTAATTCAAAAGGGAAAGTCAGACATCAGCCCTTATGGAACAAAGAATGAAGCAGAGTTTTTAGCCGTTGCAGCGGAGTATTTTTTTGAACAACCACAACTCATGCAAAAGAAACATCCCGATTTATACAATTTATTAAAGCAAGTATTTATTCCTTAAATAAAAAGAAATGAATACAGGTCATATACTATTTTTAATAGTAAGTTTATCCGTGGTGGTTTAATAGTAGCTAATATGAAGAAATAAATTCCATTATTTAATAAGATCCCGAGTAATATTGGTTTTTTT
>JBBSDT010000415.1:0-2985 GCA_038240405.1 Ignavibacteria bacterium | reverse complement strand
GTTCGCCACGCCCGTCTCGCGCCATGAACTGGGCGACCTGATCCGGTCGCTCCCGCCGATTCTCCAGGGCCTCGCCGGGCGGCCCCTCAATGTCGAGACATTGGGCGGCTACGTTCAGTACAAGTACGGGGCGTTCTTCCCACTGATCCACATATCTCATTTGAATCTCATCTGTTTGGTGCAATAGTAGGAATTATATGCTCATTTATTTTCAGAAAAAATGATCCTCCTAAGAAATATGAATGGGAAGAAGAGGAAAGTGAAGACGAGCAGGATTATGACTACGGAGATGATCCGGAAAAAATCAGGATTGAGGATGATGCAGAGCCTGAAGACTTCAGAAGGAATTAAAATTAAAAAAAATTTACCTGGTATTTCTTAAAGTCTCAATAACTGAACTTATGACCGATCTTTATCAGCTTGCTTTCAAAGAAATTATAAGACAGGTATGATATTAAATAAGTGATTGAGAAAGCTCCGGCTGCAACTAAAATAATATTCAAATTATTATAAATATCTACTCCCGATTTTTCCAGTATCCAGTATAAAAGATAAATCACAATCAGGTGATATAAATAAATCCCATAAGAAATAGTACCTGTTTTTCTCAGATATTTATTTCGTAAAATCCTTGCAACGAAGCTTTCCCTGAACACAAGAGCAAATATTATTAATAATACAAAAAGCAAAATATATCCCAGGTACACAAAAACATTAATACTCCATCCCACCATTAAACTTAAAATAAAAAACCCTGCTGTCATTGAAACAAGGATTATCAATAAAAGAACTTTACACTTCCGGAGAAAGCTGATAATCTTTTGTTGCTCAAAAATTATTGCAAATAATACCCCTGCAAAGAGTGTGTCCATCCTGCATTGAAATGCTAATTGTCTCTGATAGCCATCCCCTGCATAATACCTGAAAATAGTAGCGAGAATAATCAGCATCACAATCAGGATGGTTAAAGGTTTTTTCCTGAATAAAAATATTAACAATGGTAGCAGAAGATAAAATTGTTCTTCAATTGCCAGTGACCAGGTTACTCCAAGCCATCCAGCTCCATATGATTGTTTAATTATCATTAAATAGTTTTGAAAATAAAACAGATAGGACCACACCGGAAGAGGATCTTTAAATAAGTAAGGAATTATTGCGGATATACCGGGAATTAATATAATTAAAAATATATAGATAAAGAGAATCAGATAGTAAACCGGAAATATTCTGAATATTCTTCTGAGATAAAAAGTTTTAAAGTAATTTTCCGAGCCTTTCGCCCTCAATAATATTCCGCCTATCAAAAATCCGGACAGGACAAAGAATAAATCCACGCCATTCCAGAAATTGCTGGTTAAATGAATTACAAAGTCAACAACTGGAGATTTATCGGGGACAAGCTGGTTGTTCAGATAGTGCCATATTATCACCAAAATTATTGCAACTCCTCTTAAACCGTCTAACTCCGGAATTCTTTTTGCAATCAATATTTTTTGTTAATTCAGACTCAGGGTAGTATTGAAGATTTTACTTTTTCATTCTCTTTTTCAATTCGTTGATGTGTGCATAGTGATGATTACAATGCCATGAATACATCGCGGCAATCTCATCCAGCTGGAACTCTTTACCGTATTCAGGATGGAAATAACTTTTTTCAAAATCTTTTTTGCTCATAGATTTAAGCAAATTAATCCATTTGATATGAAGCGCTTCCAGAAGATCCAGTGATATTTTGTGGGAAGTCAATTTATAATCTCCAAGTTCAGCCCATTTATCTTCGTAATATGCCTTTATAGTCGGCATGTCCTCCGTCAATGCAAGCTTAAAGCGGATGTAGGCATTCATGTGACTGTCTGCCACATGATGAATCACCTGCTTCACCGTCCAGCCCTTTGGACGGTATGGGGTGTTCAATTGTTCTTCTGAAAAATCTTTAACTAAATTTTTCAATAATGCAGGAAATTCCTCAATAGTCCGGATATAGCTTTTTAAGTCCTGTTCAGTTATATGTTCAGGAGTAATAAAATTTCCTATTGGGTATTTAAGCTTATCTAATTCTTTGTTTTCCATTTGAATCTTTTTTGAAGATTTTATTTGATGGTTACATAAACTTCTGCTCCGGAATTTTTCTTATCCTTGTCGTCTCGGTAAAGATCAAAATCCGCAGCATAAGCCCTGTCAAGATCTGAACCCCATATATATTGCCAGGTTTCTATTAATTTATCCGGCATTTTTCCCGAAACAGTAAACACTGCATATTTGGAAGCCGTAATTGTTTTTGAGACCATTCCATCCGGAATATTTGCAACGCCATTTACTTTACAGCATAGTATCAGTGTATATGGCTTTGTATAATCAGATTCATAGTCGGTATAAACTGATAAGATTTCATTATTAATTTTATCAGGAATTTTTTCTAAAATTCCTTCAGAGTAAAATCGCTGCCACAGTTTGGGGATATCAGTCTGTGCATCCGCATTGCTTGTGCGTGTACTAATTCCTATAACTATAAATTTCTCTAAGGAGGTTGATATATATTCCATTTCGATATGCTTGAGTGGGTTATATTTAAGTTACAAAATCTATCAATAAAATTAAACTACATGTTAATTTCGCAATGTTTTCAGTTTGTAAAAAGTTTATTACAATTCCCATTTTTATTATTTTGTTTTACTGTTAGCCTTAACAAAATAAGAAACTATAACAAAGGAAAATTATTTTTAACGACCCAAAAATTTCGATTTTTCTATGGAAATTACTTCCTTTACTAATAGTGTTAATTAAATATCCAAAACAGCAATAACCTCTGACATATTTCTTATGAAAACCATCGCATAAAAACTACGGTTAGATTAATTATGAGGCAACGACCTATTTTTATCGCTCTCTTTGGTTATTTTAATTTTGAGGAAATGCGATAAACTAAAAATTACATTTTGCTCTTTTGATTTTTGGAGTTTTTTCCCTTTTTTACTGTAGAATTTC
>JBBSDT010000414.1:0-2998 GCA_038240405.1 Ignavibacteria bacterium | reverse complement strand
ATAATGAAAGAAGAAATTATATTATATAAACCAAATTAATAAAATGAATAATAATAAACTTTTAATGGGGATAATCTTTATAGCTATATTTAGCTTTAAAGAATGCAGTAAAACAGAAACTTATACATCATCAAAACGCGATACATCATCAAAACAGGATACATCATCAAAAACAATTACATCATCAAAAATTGATTCTTCATTAAAAACAAATACATCTTCAAAGCATGATTCATCAACGAAAAATCTAATTAATAATCCCAGTTTTGAAATCGGAAATAAACCCTCTTTGTCAAAATGGAAGGTTGATACTGTTTTAGCATCTTTAGTAAAAGATGCCCTGCCAGGGTATGGTGAATGGTCTTTAAAGCTAACTCCCGGCTGGTTTCCTCAGGAGGGTCTCGCGGAAACTTATGTAACGGGAATATCAGAATCAGGAATATTCAAACTTACAGTTTGGATGAAAAGTCTGAAGAACTGGGAAGGATCAGTTTCCATAGGATTAAATAACACAACAAATGTCAAAAAAGCGAGCAATAATTCTGCGAAATGGTCTCTGGTAACTGTTTTAGATACTTTATCATTAAAAACTACTGATACTTTATTTATACGACTTTCTGCGGGTAGGACAGAAAGTGCTTTACATACGGTGTTGTTCGATAATGTTTCTCTTGAGAAAATAAAATGACATTTTAAATTTTTAATCAAGGATAAGAAAAGGATAAGAAGCATTCAAATTTCAAATCTACTGACATATATTTCAAAAAATCAGGATAGGAAAATCAGCGTGCAGAATTCGGATAAAAATGGCATTATAATTTTGTCCAATTCTCTTAAAGAAAAGAACCAGTTTGGAAATATACTTATTAAGTTTCGGTAGTGCAGAAACTTAATAAGTTAATATAAATTAAAAAATTTATCTTTATGAAAATATTAATTTTCTATTTATTAATAATCATTAATTCTCTTTCGGCTCAGGTTACTCAGGGATGGGTATCCACATTTAACGGACCTCGAATAGAGATGATAACCCCACGACAATGGTAATTGATGCAGCTGGAAATGTTTATATAACAGGATCCACCTTAACTGTTTCCTTTTTAGGTGCAGCGGATATTGCAACAATAAAGTATAATTCAAACGGAGTTCAGCAATGGGTTGCATATTATAATGGTCCTGCGTCTTCTGATAGCAGCCGTGATTACGGAAGCTCTATAGCAGTTGATAGCGCCGGAAATGTCTATGTTACAGGAATGAGTTTTGGAACAGGAACCAATTTTGATTACATAACAATTAAATATAATTCAAATGGCGTTCAAAAATGGATTGCAAGATATAATAGTCCGTCTAATAGTGATGACGAAGCAATCGGATTGGCAGTTGATAATGCAGGAAATGTTTTTGTAACAGGCACCAGTCCCGGAAGCGGTTCTGTATCCGAATTTACTACAATAAAATATGATTCTTCCGGAGCTCAGATATGGATTAAAGGATATATCGGAACCGGAGATGTAAGCGCCCGTCCTGCTGCAATGAAATTAGATGCATCAGGGAATGTTTACATTACCGGTTCGAGCAATCATCCCGGCACAAGTGACAATTATGCTACAGTGAAATATAATTCAGCAGGGGTTCAGCAATGGGGAGTGCCGTATTTTGGTGCGAGCAGTTTTCAGGATAATGCGAATGCAATAGCGCTGGATAATTCGGGAAACATATATGTAACGGGAGCAAGCTGGGGAATAAATTCTAACCTGGATTATGCAACAATAAAATATAACTCATCCGGAAGTCAATTGTGGGCAAGAAGATACAATGGTCCTGCCAGCAGTACTGATATCGCAAATTCAATGGCTGTCGATAGTTCAGGTAATGTTTGTGTAACAGGATTTAGCCTGGGATCAGGAACATCTTATGATTATGCAACAATAAAATATAATTCAAACGGAGATACTTTATGGGTTAGAAGATATGATTATGGTCCGGGAGGAAACCGTGATGACCGGGCATTTGCTCTTGCTCTGGATAACACAGGAAATGTTTATGTAACAGGATGGAGTTCAAGCAATACGTTTAATGATTATGCAACAATAAAATATAATTCCACAGGAAATCAGCTTTGGCTGCAAAGATACAATGGCAGTGGAAGTTATGATGACAATTCAGCTGCAATAGCAGCAGACAATTCGGGAAATGTTTATATAACCGGAGCAAGCAATGGTATTTCAGGTAATTTTGATTATGCGACTATAAAATACTTGCCTTTAAAAATTCTTCAGATCACAGCATTGATTGAAGGGTTTTATAATAATGCTTCTAACAGCATGGTTCCGGACACAATCACAGTCTTTTTAAGAAATATCAGCTCTCCTTATGCAATCATAGATTCAGCAAAAGGAATTTTGAATTCTGGCGGAATGGGAACTCTGAATTTCTCATCTCCGGCAAACGGAACTCCTTATTTTATTGTAGTAAAACACAGAAATTCTATTGAAACATGGAGTTCAGGAGGCAATATCTTTACTTCGAATTCATTGAGTTACGATTTTACTTCCAGTCCCTTCCAGGCTTTCGGAAGTAATTTAATTTTAAAAGGGACGAAGTACTGTATATATAGCGGGGATGTGGATCATGATGGGAATGTTGATTTAACAGATATAATACTAATTTACAGCGATGCTTCAAATTATGTAACGGGCTATGTCAGGACGGATTTAGATGGAAATGCTGTAACTGATTTATCAGACATAGTAATAGCTTATAATAATTCGTCTGATTTTGTTATGATTCGAAGACCGTGATTTGACAAATTGCAATTTATTCTATCATCTTATGAAATCAATTTAAAAAAAATAATGGTGCTATATGATTTATAGTGGAAAAAAGTATCAAGAAATATTAGCTTTGCAGAAAAAACATGAACAGCAAAGAAATATTTCAAATGGCATTACAATTACCAGAGCCATGGTATGTAAAAGAGATAGAATTTAAGGAAACT
>JBBSDT010000413.1:0-3003 GCA_038240405.1 Ignavibacteria bacterium | reverse complement strand
GAACTGTTAAAGAGAAACTTAATGTAAGACAAAAGAAGTTAACTGGGGCAAGAATTAACAGAATTAATATCAGAAACTTAGCTTCATGATCTACCTAAATTCAAATTTGAAAATTCCATTTTCCGCCGAACCAATACAAAGCAATGTCCTTATCCATTATCGTTTGAAGAAGTAAATCTCCTATTGACGGTTTCGGATCGCTTACATTCATAAGCTCTACATCAAATATCAGAGTTGCATCCGGAGGAATAATACTTCCAGCTCCTTTACTTCCATAAGCTAAACCGGGAGGAATAATCAACCGCATCTGACCGCCTACATTCATTAAAGAGATACCTTCGTCCCAGCCTTTAATGACCTGTCCCGTTCCGAGGATAAATTCAATAGGTTCGTTTCTGTCACGCGATGAATCAAAAATTTTTCCATCAGTCAGATAGCCGGTATAGTGAACATCTACAGCTTTATTGGCTTCTGCATGCGAGCCCGTGCCTTTTTTTAGAATAATATATTTCAAACCACTTGCAGTGGTTATTGTATCCTGTGCGCTGCAATTTATTAATAACGCAAAAAATAAAACAGCTGTTGTTAAAAGTTTATTCATTAATTTTTTTGGTTTAATTTTTTTGGTTTAATTTTTTTTAAAAATTTTTAATTTGTGATTTCAAATTTGTATTTCTGCCGTTGTTGGTCTTAGGCTGCCTTATAATATGCAATTCAACTAACTTACCATTTGGCAGAAGAGACCAACAACATTGTCTATGACTACTGTATTGTTGTTGGTGACCAAAAAGTTTGCCCAAACTTTAATCTTTTTTTAACATTTACTTTTGCAAACTTTTTGGAACACCAAACAACGGCAAATTCATTTTTAATATTTATTATACGTTTATTCCAGATTTTGTAATTCTTCAAGGCTTTCCTGCACTTCAATATGTGAAAGATTTCCTTTGATAAGTTGCTCGTCAGACATATCATGAAGCCTTTTATAAAAGTATATACCTTTATTACGCATCCCGTCCACATTACTATCAATCAGATCGAATAAAACATCTTCTGCTTTTGAATATTTTCCTGTCATATCATAATATTCAAATAGTCTTTGCTTAAACTGATTTGAAAAACTGAAACCCATTAATTTTTTTTCGAGTTCTTCTGTTTTCAAAAAATATGCTGCTGGTTCCGGTAAATCATTTGATAGAAGTGATTCAACATATAGCATGAAAGCCTTTAAATAAAAATTTCTGCTTTCCAGTATTTTTCCCTGATCTTCAAAAATTTTTCCATATTCATTAAGAAGCTCAGCTGAGATCAGGCACCTTCCGGCATATATGTCCGATACTTTCATTAAGCTCAGAACATCTTCGGCGCCTAAAATATTTATAAGTTTGAGGTCAAGTCCGACCATTGTTTTTGCTGCAATTTCGATCTCAGCCAATGCCAGTTCATACTGTTTCTTCTCTTTTTGAAAAATGACTTTAGTCAGAACTGCTGAAAGCATCTGAACAAGTCTCATGATATAATCGCGTTCAATCAAATGTTCGAATTATAAATTGTAAATTGTAAATTATAAATGTTATAAATTATTTTTTATGAGATATCTCAGAGCAGCTTCGATATTAAGTTTTCCATAGCCCCAGACGGGATTTGGGGCATCCCCTGTAAACTTGTCTTTATCAGCGGTGTTTAAAAGTATTTGCTTAATCTGTGAATGTGTAAGTGTGGGATCATATTGCAAAAGCAAAGCTGCAGCGCCTGTTACATGCGGAGCTGCGGAGCTCGTCCCGCTGAATATTGTATAGCCATTTTCCGTGGTGGTGGCAAATGTTGAATGTCCGGGAGCAGTTATATCCACGCCCAATTTACCATTAATGTTTATTCCTCTGCCGCTATAAGTAGCGATGTCTCCTATTTCTTCCCTCCATCCGCGGTTTACAGCATATGCACCTACTGAGATCAGACTATCAGATGTTGCAGGAAAAGTAATAGTTGTTTCGTCAGTAATATTTGATGTCCAGTGTGTTCCTCCCGCCCATTCCTGTCCAACATCAACCACATAACCGTTAATTATCACATTTTCCGGAGTTGATACTTTAATATTCCAGATTCCTTTAACAGACTCTGAATCTGATTTTGAAAATTCAAGACTTAACATTGAAATTCCGTTTGGGGAAATTGTTTTTGAATAAAAGATATTATAGCCCCCGACTTTTAATGATCCGCTGCCCGAAACCAATTCAGGGGATTTATTATTATCGGGAGTTTCGATTTCAAACTTTAAGTTTACTGCCGAATCTTTCCAGAGAATCGAAGCAAATGCACCGTCATTAATTTTCTTGCCGGTTTTTTCCGGAGCTTCAATTGAATAAGTCTTC
This sequence comes from Ignavibacteria bacterium, assembly GCA_038240405.1. GTDB lineage: Bacteria > Bacteroidota > Ignavibacteria > Tepidaquicellales > Tepidaquicellaceae > JAGPCH01. The sequence continues at coordinate 631 of JBBSDT010000413.1, read as the reverse complement.
GTATCCCCGCTGGTTAAAGTATCTTTAATGTGCATTTTACCTGTTGCCAGATTCCCTGCGCCACCGACAATTGTCATTCCATCTCTTGCATATTGATCAACTAACTGCTCTTCCGGGCTTGAGCCATCCATGAATTCCCATCCCCATTCGCCGTCTTCGAACAAAAGTATATTTGCATTTTCATCTTTTATGAATTTAACAAGGTCGGGGAAGTTTTTTACAAACCGGGGCGTATAGTCATATCCGATATTTGACATAACAAGTTCAGCTCCGGGAGCAATTCCGTGTAACTTTTGAACACCTTCCGTTCCCCCGATTAAAAGCCCGGCGACCGATGTTCCGTGTTTGAAAATCGAATCAGGCTCTGTGTATATAAGATCTATTCCTCTTCTCCTTACCGTTCCGCTTTTTTCACGCACAGCACGGATTTTAGAAGTTTTTAATGCAATAAGCTTTTCATTTTTATCCAATACATTATTTCCATTCTTATCAATTGCTATGAAGATCTGCTCGCCATATGTGGGGTCAAATTCAGTAAAGCCGTCTTTGACTCCGAAGTCTCTTTTCCCATTATTGTTTTTGTCTACATAAAGAAAGTCCATATCAATATTATAATTATCAGGATCCATTT
>JBBSDT010000412.1:0-3032 GCA_038240405.1 Ignavibacteria bacterium | reverse complement strand
CTTTTCCGCAATCGCATTAGTTAAATTCTGTAAAACCAATTCAGGCGAAATAGGCTGAACGAAAGTAGACCGGGATTGGGTAGGAGGTTCAACACCGCGGGTTTCAAAAAGCCCGCAGCTTTGAAGAAATATAAATAAAATCAGCAATATTATATTAATTCTTTTTTGCAATTATGATTAAGCGTTGGGATTTGTTATCATTAAACTTATTTCCGAAATAGTCTCCAAAAATAAAATGAACCCGAAGACTATAACTGTTAAAAATATTTTTAAATTTTTTGACAGAGTATAATTTCAATATTTCCTGAAAATGCATTTCTTTATTCTTTTTAGATATTTTTATATCTTTAATTACAAAATCCCCTTCAATCTTCCTGTTTTGAATGATGATCATATCGCCATATTTGTTTTGGGAGAAGGGTACTAAGTTCTTTTCGAGATATTGTTTATTCAAAAAATCAAATATAAAATAGCCTCCGCTCTTTAAGGAATTTGAAACATTTCTTATAACATTAAAATTTTCTTCATCGTTTTCGAAATATCCGAAGCTGGAAAATATATTCATTGCTATGTCAAATGAATTTTTAAAATTGAAATGTCTCATGTCCTTAATTAAAAATTTTACTCTAAGACTTTTTTCCGGGGAATTCCGAAGTGACTTTTTTGCTTCACCAATCAGAAATTTTGAAAGATCAAATCCCGTAACATCAAATCCTCTTCTTGCAAGTTCCAATGAATGCCTTCCTGCTCCGCATGCAATATCAAGAATTTTACACCCCGTATTCACAGATATGCTTCTCTGCATAAGGTTTATTATCTTTCTGGCGTCTTCATCATTTCGATGGCTGTAAAGATCCAAATATAATTTACTGGAAAACCACTCTTCGAACCACATGCACAATTATAATTAATGATTTTTGATAAATGAGTATTCAGGAAGAAGTTAACTTCAGATGAGACTTCTAGACTATTACTCTTCCTTCAAGCGCCTTTGCCAGAGTTACTTCATCAGCAAATTCAAGGTCAGAGCCAATGGGAATACCTCTGGCAATTCTTGTAATTTTGATTTCAAGAGGTCTTATGAGTCTTGATAAGTAAAGAATTGTTGTTTCACCTTCAACGGTTGGATTTAAAGCCAGTATCAATTCATCGACAGAGTTTCCATTTTCTCTTCCCAATCGGGCAAGAAGCTCTTTAATACGGATATCATTTGGTCCTATTCCGTCGAGTGGAGAGATTATACCATGTAAAACATGATACTCGCCTTTATATTCGTTTGTCTTTTCAATTGCAAAAACATCCTGAGGTTCTTCGACCACACAAATTATACTTTTGTTTCTTTTTGCAGAATCACAAATCCGGCAAATCTCGTCTTCTGTTATATTACAGCAAACATTACAAAACCGGAGTTTTTCCTTAACATCCATTAAAGCCTTAGAAAATTTTTCCACCTCGTCCTTCGGTTTTCTGGTTATATACATAGCCAGCCGTTGAGCCGTTTTTCTCCCTATCTGAGGTAATTTAGAAAATTCGTCAATCAAATTTTCCAAGGCATCGGATGTATTTAGCATCTAAAGTCTGATATTAAAATTTAGGCAAGTTCAGCCCCGGAATATTAGGCATCATCCCCGAGGTCGCTTTTGACATTTCATCGTTCGCCAGTTTTTGTGAACTTTCCAGCGCTTTATTAACGGCTGCAATCAAAAGGTCTTCGAGCATTTGAGGATCTTCCGGATTGATAATTTCTTTCTCGATATCAATTTTAGTAATAATGTTTCTTCCGTTCACTGTTACTTTAACCATTCCACCGCCTGACTCTTCTGTAATCAGCTTGTTTTCAAGTTCAGACTGTATCTGATCCATTTTTTCCTGCATTTTTTTTACCTGCTTTAGCATGCCCTGCATTTGTCCCGGATTCATTTTATTTTCTCCTTATTATAGTATTATTAATTTTATTTTAAAGCAAAATTTATATATTAAAATTTAATTCCAATGTTCAAATCTTAGCACTTTATTTTAAGGAATAGCGCTTTTCAAAAACTTGTTAAGCAAATATGATCAAATATCAAACAGGGTTTCATTATCGACTTTGATCGATTCATTGGAAAAATATGGTTCTCCGTATTCAACTCCGATTTTAAATCCGAAATTCCTTGCACGTGCCTCTATCCATTTATCAAAAATTTCTGTGCTGATAAATGTTTCAGGTTTTTTATTCTCAGGATTGTAAAATTGTGTTGAGTAACATTTCAATGCTTTAAGTTTCCGGATAAAAGTCTTGCTTATATCAAAGACAAAGCTAACGGGAATATCAAATGCACCTTGATAATAGAAAATTCTCTTTGGCCTGAATGCTGCCAGATTCCCTGTTTGTATTTTTACCAATCCGGTATAAAAAAAAGATTCTTTGATAAGGTTACTTGCATTTACATGATCAGGATGCCTGTCACTGGGAAAAGGGGCAAACACGATCTTTGGCTGATAACTTCTTATTATGTGTATAATTTTTTTAATATTGGCCTGGTTGGTTTCGATATTGCCATCGGGCATATTCAGATTATGCCTGGATGAAATTCCCAGTAGCTTTGTTGCAGCATCCGTTTCCCTTTGCCTCGAAGCCAGATTCCCGCGGGTACTCAATTCGCCTCTCGTCAGATCCACTATACCAACACTTTTGCCGGACTGGCACAAGCTTATTATTGTCCCACCGCAATTTAGCTCCACATCATCAGGATGAGCGCCGAAAAAAATTATGTCGAGAGGTTTGATATTGGTCTTTGACTTTTTGATGACTTAATATAACTAATATGATTTTTGAATTAAATTTAATTCAGCAAGCATTTTTCGCATCTTTAGCACAACCGTTCAAATTAAATTTATTGATAGATCCCAATTCATTTATATTTACCCGCTTTCTTTTCAACGATGCAAAGAAAGGTACTGTGTTAATAATCAAGTATAAACAACATACGCGTATGTTGTTTTAAGAGCAAAATGCGTTTTTATAATTTGGATTGTACTCTTCATTTTTT
>JBBSDT010000411.1:0-3058 GCA_038240405.1 Ignavibacteria bacterium | reverse complement strand
AGTGGTGATAACAGATGCCAATACCCAATGTGTGGTACATCCTAGTGATTGCCCATAGGCTCTTACACTGTTTGGAAAAATCTCTGAAATAAATACCCATATCACAGCGCCCTGGCCTATTGCGTGAGAAGCAATAAATAAAAACAGTAACAATGGAACTACCATGCCCCCCGAATGGCCGGAATAAAATGCAAAAGCAACTGCAGCTAATGAAATAATATAACCAACGGAGCCTATTAACATCAATTTCTTTCGTCCCAATCTGTCAATAAGATATAAACCAGCCATTGTAAAAACTAAGTTGACCAGGCCAATGCCGGCGCTTTGAAGAAAGGCCGCCTGCTTACCAATGCCTGCAAGCTCAAATACTCTTGGAGCAAAATAAATAACCGCATTGATTCCCGACATTTGATTAAAAAATGCTATGAAAAAGGCAAGAAAAATAGGGCCGCTGAATCTTTTAGTTAAAAAAGCAGAGACGCTTTCTTTTTGATTGTCTTCCTCAATAGATTTATGTAAAGCAAGAATAGCTTCATCCACTCCTTCGGGATCACTAATTTCTAAAGTTTTTCGTGCAGTGTCATAATCAGCTCTGTGTACCATTAGCCATCTCGGGCTTTCCGGAACAAATAAAACAAGAATACAATATATTAAAGCGGGAAGAGCGACAACACCCAACATTAGGCGCCAGCTATCACTACCGCCCACTCCCTGCAAAAGATAGTTCGACAGATAAGCCAATAAAATTCCAAAAACAATATTGAACTGAAAAGTAGCGACCAGTTTGCCGCGATTTTTAGCAGGAGCAATTTCTGTAATATACATGGGTGCTACCACAGATGATGCTCCAATTGCCAGACCACCTAATGCCCTGAACGCCATGAAAACATACACACCGGGTGCAAGAGCTGAACCGATTGCAGATATTAAATAGAAGATGCCGATCCAAAGAAGCGTTTTCTTTCTTCCGTATTTGGTGGCAGGTATGCCGCCGAAGAGTGCACCGAAAACGGTACCATATAAAGCGACTCCGATGGCTATTCCATGAAGCACATCACTCAGTTCCCAAACACGTAATATATCTTGTTCTGCTCCTGAAATTACTGCAGTATCAAAGCCAAATAAAAAGCCACCCAAGGCGACCACTATACTCCATAAAAGTAATTTTCGGTTCATATCAAGCAAGTTTAAAAAGCTAAAATAGACTCAATACCTGCCTTTCATCATTCAAAATCAGAATAATTACTTCTAAATATGTTACATACCCTAATTAGTTATAACATGATGATTTGTAATTGTTTATATCTTTATAGATCGCATTACTTTTATTTATTTTCAAAATCGTACCATAAACTTTCGTTATTATTGCATCATTTTAATATAAAGGCCTGTCTTATAGAAATAATATTTTCGATGCGTAAAATGTCTCCCAGGAATTACATATCAAGGATTAAATTCTTTTTTCTGTCAATAGCTATAATTTTATTTATTTTTTCGTGTAAAAGTGAAAAAAGACAGAAGCAATATGTAATTGGCTTTTCCCAATGTACTACCGGTGATGTGTGGAGGCAGTATATGGGGAAAGAGATGGAAATAGAATTGGCGTTTCACCCTGAAATTAAGATGATCGTAAAAAATGCCGATCTAAATCCTGACAAGCAAATCCGGCAAATAAAAGAACTTATAGATGAGAAAGTTGATTTGCTAATCGCCACTCCGGCAGAGGCCAAACCCATAACTCCCGCAATAGAGGAAGCTTATGCGAAACATATTCCTGTTATTCTCGTAGATAGAAATATTTTATCAGATAAGTACACAGCCTTTATAGGAGCCAACAATTATAAGGTAGGTTCGGATGCAGGTTCTTATGCTAATTTTCTTTTGAAGGGACAGGGAAACGTATTGGAAATTGGAGGTATGGATATCGGGTCGTCTGCTGATATAGGCCGCCATACTGGGTTTAAAGATATTCTTCAGGGCTATCCGGGAATACATTATGTAGCCCGAATTTCAGAGGACTGGGATAATGCGCCTAAGCAGGCAGAAGAAGACCTAACAAACCAGTTAAAGAACTACAGTAATATACAATTGATTTTTACACAAAATGACAGGATAGGATATGGGTGTTATGAAGTTTGTAAAAAACTGGGCATTGCTAATAAAATATTTATTATTGGCGTGGATGGTTTACCTGGCAAAAATGGAGGTATTGACCTTGTTGATAGAAGTATGCTCAAAGCAACCATACTTTACCCTACCGGTGGCAAGGAAGCTATACAAACAGCCATTGATATTCTTGAGAATAAACCATTTCAAAAAGAAAATCAACTATACTCAACCATTATTGATTCTTCCAATGTGAGGATGCTCAACCTTCAAAGTCAAAAAATATTATCGCAACAAGATGATATAGTAAGGCAGCAATATATGCTGGCTAAACAAATAAAGGTTTATAACAATCAAAGAACCTTTAATAATATCCTTACTATTGCGCTATGCCTGGTTTTTATACTTGGAGCTACTGTATTTTTCTCATGGATAAAAAACAAAAAGATTACCCAAAAACTCTGGCTGCAAAATGACGAAATTTCAAGGCAGAGTTTGCAGTTGTCAGAAGTATCTGCTAAAGCCGAAGAGGCACACCAGTCTAAGCTTAATTTTTTTACCAACATCTCCCATGAATTCAGGACGCCACTCACACTAATTTTTGCGCCTTTGGGAGAATTAATTTCCAATACGAGAATTCAACCAGACACGAAGCAGGCTTTGCAACTGATTCAGAGAAATGTAATGCGTTTATACAGGCTCGTTAGCCAGTTGATGGATTTCAGAAAAATAGAATTTAAGAAGATGAAGCTGAAGGTTTCGGAAAACGATCTCGTAAGCTTTACCCATGAAATAGTGAACTCATTCCGTGTATTGGCAAAAAATAAAAATATTGATCTCGAATTTTTAACCAGCGAACGAAACCTCCAGGTTTGGTTCGATACTACCATGATTGATAAAGTTATTTTTAACGTATTGTCCAATGCTTCAATTATAGGCTTATTCACATCTT
>JBBSDT010000410.1:0-3072 GCA_038240405.1 Ignavibacteria bacterium | reverse complement strand
GTAAAACCAGACAATCGTTTTAATATTGGTTATTTACTGAAAAATGAATTCGGTGACGATCTTATTATTTCATTTAGTACAGATCAGCCAGAGAATGTTTGGCTTTCTCAGAAGCAAAGTTCCATTAGTACTATCCGTACTTTCATAGATACTTCAGTTTTAAATGAAGGAAAATATAGTGTATATCTGCTGGCAAGTATTCATTGTGAAAAAATGATTTATACCGAGGAAGATAATATTAGACTTGATTTTGAGATAATTGGTAATCGTGGCAAATCACCATATTGGTTTAATAAACGCAAGAGTGTTCTTGCACCATTTATTAAATGGGAAAATATTTATTGAAATGTTAAACACAGTTAAAAAATTATTTGGGAAATTAAAAATTAAAAAGGTAACTCAAATAGTGCAGGAGGAAACACTTATTGATTATGAAACAAAAAGAAAAATTATTGATGATTACAGGCAACAATACAATCTTAATGTGTTAGTTGAAACTGGTACTTTTTTAGGCGATACAATAGAATATTTTAAAAATAAATTTGATGAATTATACTCAATTGAATTAAGCAAAGAACTTGCTATAAGAGCAATGAAGAGATTTGAAACAGATAAAAATATTTCAATTATTCAGGGTGATAGTGGAATAATATTTGAAACATTAATACCTTCTCTTAATTCACCTGCTTTATTTTGGATTGATGGACATTATTCTTCTGAATTTTTCCACAATGGTGAATTTATCATTACCGCTAAATCTGATAAACACACACCGGTAGAAAAAGAGTTGGACGTGTTATTAAATTCTGTTCACAGGAATATTATTTTGATAGATGATGCAAGGTTATTTACCGGAACATCGGATTATCCAACACTTGAAGAAGTAAAACAAAAAATATTGCCTTATTCATATTCTATGAAAGTAGAAAATGATATTATTCATATAACTCCAAAGAACATTAAGTAAAAAAATAAGTGTTTGTAAAAAAGATTACAAGTAAATTATTTCATGTTTTCAGGAAAAGAGAAAAACAAACTGCTTATGAAAATAAAATTGACATCCCTTTAAATCTTATATATAAATTTCTTCCTACTAACCCTGTAATAATTGATTGCGGTGCGCATATAGGGATTGATTCAATAAGATTATCTGACATACCAGGAAGCAAAGTTTATTCTTTTGAGCCAGTTCAATATTTATATGATAAGCTTTTACAAAATACAGAAGGCCATCCAAATGTTTCATGCTTCAAATTAGCATTAAGTAACTATGATGGGCAAGCCGATTTTTATTTAAGCAGTGGGGATTCTGATGCATCAAGCTCTTTATTGAAACCTAAAGAGCATATTACAGATCATCCTACAGTTAAGTTTGAAGAAGTAACTAAAGTAGATTGTTTAACACTTGACTCTTGGGCTGAAATAAATAAAGTAAATAAAGTGGATATGCTATGGCTGGATATGCAAGGTTTTGAGCAATCAATGTTGGAAGCTTCCCAAAAAATACTTTCATTTGTTTCTGTCATACATTCAGAAGTAAGCGTAAAAGAAACGTATGAGGGAGTTAAGAACTATAAAGAGTACAAAAAATACCTCGAGTCTAAAGGATTCAAAGTAGTTCATGAAGCAATACCTGAAAACTACGACATGGGCAATGTATTGTTTGCCCGGCAGTAAATGTATAATTTAAGTTAGTTGAATAATCTTCCCATCTCTGCCATGATCGTTGGTTACAATGAAGAGCATTTTTTAAAACAATGTTTTGAATCTGTAAGCTTTTGTAACGATGTTCATTATACTGATCTTGGCTCTACAGATAACTCTATAATGGTTGCCCAGCAATATGCCAATAATATCTATCACCGGCAACCGGTTCCTTCGTGCGAAATGATACAGGCAGAGGTAGTGAATTATACAAAGAATGATTGGGTATTATTTATTGACCCTGATGAAAAAGTTGATCCTTCTTTGGCAGAACAAATCGCCAATGAATTTGATGCAATAAATGCAAATGATAAAATTGGCGGAGTAATGGTGCCGTGGCAGTTTTATTTTAAACAAAAAAAATTGAATGGCACTGTTTGGGGAGGAATGAATCAAAAATATTTGTTGGTTAATAAGCATCGCTTTCACTTTGACCCCGTGGTTCATTATGGAAGAAAATTAAAAGATGGATTTGTACAATATACAATTGAGCCTGATGCTTCAAAAACTAATGTGCTTCATCATTACTGGATGAGCAGCTTTAAAGTATTTATAAAAAAACATTTACGCTATCTTAAAAATGAAGGGCAGGACAGGTACGACCTTGGCGTAAGAACAGGCTGGTCAAAAGTTGTTGTCTCTCCATTTAAAGAATTTTACAGATCATTTTATACTTTGAAAGGTTATAAGGATGGGCCGCTGGGTATTGCCTTATCAGCTTTTTGGTCGTGGTATCAAACCTCAGCAATTTTTTCCCTGTATAAAATTCAAAAGAAAAAAGCAAAGCTTAGTTAATGGAAGGCATTGTGAAATTATCAATCATTACTATTAACCTTAATGACGCTGAAGGTCTTGGGCAAACCATTAAATCAGTAGCTCAGCAAAAATTTCCTTCTCTTGAATATATTATTATTGATGGAGGTTCTGCAGATAACAGCCAACAGGTAATTCAGCAATATTCAGAAAGCATTCATTATACCATTTCAGAAAAAGATAATGGTATTTATCATGCCATGAATAAAGGTATAGCAAAGGCTAACGGTGAATACCTGCTTTTTTTAAATTCAGGTGATACATTAATAAACAGCCATGCACCGGAAACATTATTGGATAACGGAAATGAAGCTGATATTATTTATGGTGATATAATTTTATCTGATGGAACTGTTTTAAAAGAATCTGTATTTCCTGATAAATTAACTTTCAAATTTTTTTTGATTAATTCTCTTCCGCATCCATGCACGTTAATTAGGAAAAAATTGTTTGCTGAAATGGGCGGCTATGATGAAACTTTAAAGATCACTTCAGACTGGGCTTTTTTTCTGCTGGCAATAAATAAATACAATTATTCTTATCAACATGTAAAGG
>JBBSDT010000409.1:0-3080 GCA_038240405.1 Ignavibacteria bacterium | reverse complement strand
CGAAATATGAGTTTACATTGCTTATGTTCTTGTATAAAAATCCATTTCCAATATCTTTAAATGTTTTCTTGCACAGGTCATATTTTATTCTTAAAGATTCATCCTTGTATTTTTTATCCTTCCACCATTTATCCTGTGAAAAAATGTTATTTGAAGTAAGACTCAGTACGGCTATTAATATAAAAAAAAGGGTTGTCCGTCTATTCATTTGGAAATATTTGAATCAAATTATAAAAATTTGTTTCTTAAAGCAATTTAGAACTTAGTTAAAAGATGTCGAGATGCTATTTGAAGTTTGCTAATTGTATTGAATAAGAGTCACATTAAACTTAATTTGCCTTTCGCAAAAATGCCGGGGTAGCTCAGCTGGTTAGAGCGTCGGAATCATAATCCGTAGGTCGGGGGTTCAAGTCCCTCTCCCGGTACACATTCCTTTAATTCAAGTATATTTTCTACTTTTAAAATCGCTTTTAATATTGTCTGTAAAGATTATATTTTCAGTTTCGTAAAGAGTTTCCGGATAGGTTTTGTATTTTGCATTATATAAAAATGCAGTAAAGGAACTCCTTTGTTCAATAATTCCTCACATTGTTTTACGCTCCATTCAACGCCTATATCCAGTACATGTTCCGGCTTAGCTTCGAGAATTTCTGACGAAAGTTCGCTGGGAATTTCTATAAAAAAATTTTTCGGAAGCATAGTGAGCTGGCTTCTGGCAGTTAAAATTTTCAGGCCGGGTATAATCGGGACATTTATACCTTCCTGTCTGCATTTATCCACGTATTCGAAATAATATTTATTATTATAAAACATTTGTGTCACTATATAATCCGCTCCGGCATTAACCTTTTCCTTTGCAAATTTTATATCTGCATTCAAATTAGGAGCTTCAAAATGCTTTTCAGGATAGCCCCCAACACCAATACAAAAATTCGTAGGCGCTGCATCCAGAAGTTCCTCTTCAAGATATTTCCCGTTGTTCATGCATACCACCTGCCGCACCAGCTCAAGCGCATAAATGTTGCATGAACGGCCAACCGGTATAGGTTTCTTGTACCCGCTTTCATCACCCCTGACAGCCAGGATATTTTCAATCCCAAGGTAATTCAATTCTATAAGGGCATCTTCAGTTTCTTCCTTTGTAAACCCATTACATAAAAGATGCGGAACTGTGTCAATGTTATATTTATTTTTTATAGCGACACTGATACCGATAGTTCCCGGCCTTTTTCGTTTGACTTTTTTCTGAATTCCATGAGGAGTTTCCTCATATTGAACCTGCGCAGAATGTGATGTAACATCAATAAAAGGAGGATTATATTTGATAATTTCATCAATGACATTAAACAACAGCTTAATATCACCTCCTCTGGGTAGAGGAATTATTTCAAAACTTATAAGTGGATTGCTTGCCTTCTCAATATGCTCAATGACTTTCATAATTAACCCGGAATTATTACAGGTGTTTTAGCAATTCTGCTTTTGAATATAAAGCTTATTTTGCAGGCGGATTGCTGAACTCTATTTTTGAATGCTGGGCTGTAAATTAAAACCTCCTTCAGCTAATATTTTTCCTTGTTCCGTTTTGGTATTCATTAAACCCACACTTGTTTTGGATTCAGAGCCTGCATCGTAAACTATGCGGTCGTTATCAATCCATTGATAGGTGCCGACACTTTCTCCATTTATATTTAAATGTTTTCTGGAGCTGCCGTCTGAATTCATTATATAAAGAGATACATTACTTCCATCAATAACAGCGAACGCAATTTTATTTCCGTCGGGTGAGAACCTGGGAACATTTGAGCTTGGTAATCCCTTTGATAAAGCCCTTTCACTTCCGTTTTCATAAAGCCTTATCGTGCCTTTCAGGTTATTATCAAAGCTTGCATATGTAATTTTTTTGTCATCATTTGAAATATCAGGTTCCAGGTTAGCTTCATCATTTTGGCTGACTTTGGTAATATAATTATCTGTAGTATCGTCTAAATCAGCCATCATTATATTCTTATAGCCTCCGACAAATTGTGAAAAGATAATTTTATTTCCTCCGTGAGAAAGAGTCTGCATATTGGAGTACCGGCCATCAGAAATTAACTCAGGCTGTGCGCCAAACGAAGAAGTATCAATTGCATATATTGAAAGAACATCTTCGAATTCATTGTTATACATTATTTGGTCGCCTTGTGATATAAAAGAAGGATCGTAACCCGGTCCGACATAGAAGGGAGGTGTTGAAAGAGAAGAAGTCTCAAATTCTCTTATCAGATAAATTTGTCCCCTGTCAGAGTAAAAAACGATTTGTTTTCCGTCGGGCGACCATCTGGGTTTCATACAATTTTCCTGAAGGTCGGTTAATTGCTTCTTATCTGAGCCGTCTTCATTCATGACAAAAATCTGGAGAAATTCCGAGCTGGTTTGATTGGAACAATAAGCTATTTTTTTTTGCTGTCCGTATACTATATTTGCAGTTGTAATAATAATAATAATGAATAATTTAAATCGTTTCATATTAGCGTCTAAATTTTATGATAATTTATAAAATAATTAACTTAAAGCTGTTTTTAAAGAGATTTAATAATCTATCTAAGTACTTCTTTAAGAAATTTGCTCTTCTTTGTATTGAAGCTGGTATAACTTAAAATACAAACCGCCCTTTTCCAGCAATTCCTGGTGTGTGCCCATTTCTTTGATTTCACCCTTATGCATTACAATTATTTTATCGCAGGTCTGAATGGTTGACAACCTGTGAGCAATAATAATGGAAGTTCTGCCTTCAATCAGTTTTTGAATCGCATTCTGTATGAGAATTTCGGTGTGAGTATCAACACTTGATGTGGCTTCATCCAGTATAAGAATTTTCGGATTATATGCGAGAGCTCTTGCAAAAGAAATCAACTGCTTCTGGCCTACCGACAAAGTTGAGCCTCTTTCATTAACCGGATGATCCAGCTTGTGCGGCAAGGTTTCTATAAAGTCACTGAGACCAACGTTGTTAACGGCAGAATTTATATCCTCGCTGCTTATTTGTTTGTTGTTAAGTGTTTTTTTATTTCAGAGAGGGGGGGGGGGTGGGGGGG
>JBBSDT010000408.1:0-3091 GCA_038240405.1 Ignavibacteria bacterium | reverse complement strand
TTTCTTTGAGATATTCTAATCTAGTGTTTTTGCTCATAATAATTTTACCGTTTTTACATAAAAACTACGGTTAGATTAATTATGAGGCAACGACCTGTTTTTTCCTCTCTCTTGGGTTAGGTTAATTATGAGGCAATGCGATAATTTAATATTTAAATTCTTTAGCTTTATTTTTACTTTAAAAAATCTTAATTTCATCTAAACAAATTATTATATTTATTTTACTTGATGGCCCCAAACTATAAGAGTTCATTGTCAAAATTAAATTATCGCTTGATATCAAAATTTTCTTGTTTAATATCACTGTTATTTTTATTTATTGTTCTGACAGCGTTCTATTATCCCTTCAACATAGAGGATGATGTAAATAATAAATTCACTACTGTTGGTAATATCGCTTTAACTGTTACTAATTACGGAACTATCGGAAACGGATTTGTTACCTTTCCAAACCAGCCTTCCTGTCAATATCCGAAAGGCTCAGGTATAGAAAATTTGTTCGTTGGAGGTATCTGGATAGGAGGTGTGAAAGACGGGGTTATTAATGTTACCACAGGAGCAGTTGACGTTACCAGTGCAAACAGAACCGAAGGGTTTGAATTTACAAATGCTCCGGGTCAGGGTATTACAGAAAAGTCATCACTTCAAACTTCTCCTAATTTCAGGCCTGATGCAATATCACACCAGGATTTTATCTGTGAATTTTTTGATACAAATACCACAGCTAACGGAACAGTTATTCAAAATCATGTTCCAATGGGATTTAAAGTTCTGCTGCAGACTTATTGTTATGATTTTAATTTTGCGAATAACTGGGTTATACTTAATTACAAAATTGTAAATATAGGATACCGGGGAAATAATTCTCCTATAGATAGTATTTATTGTGGACTGTGGTGCGATGGTGTTGTAAGAAATACTAATATCACACCGCCGGGAGGTTCCGCATTTTACAGCAAAGGCGCTGACGGTTATGACAGTTCTTTAAGAATGGCCTATGAATATGATTATAACGGTGATCCTGGTTTTACGGACACATATGTTGCATTCAAATTCCTGGGCGTAAATCCAAAGCCTTTGGGGGAAAACATTAATGTCAAATCACATTTTACAATCTGGCAATTCAGGAATACAACCGATCCTATTTATTTTTCACCTCAGGTAGATAATGACCCGGCTAACGGAGGAAAATTCCAAAAGCTTGAAGGATACTTATCTGTTAATCCGGCTTTAGATTCTATAAATAACCCATCGGTGGTTCCTTCAAGGAATGATGTTTTAAGGCATACTCCCAGCAATCGCTCTACTCTCGTTTCATATGGTCCAGTCAGAAAGCAAAATGGTGACAGGTTTTCATTAAGGTATGGACTGGATACTATTAATGTAGTATTCGCTGTTATATGTGCAAAGAAATATGGCACTGATCCTACTACATGGGATTCAACTTTTCAGAGAAAAAATCTGAATATTTCTGCCGGCTGGGCGCAAAGCGCATATGACAACGGCTATAAACTACCTTCACCTCCTGATCCGCCAAAAGTGCGTACTGAAATTAAGGATAAAGATGTTACGTTGTATTGGGCAGCTAATTCGGAAAGATCAATTGACCCGATTTCTAATTTGCTGGATTTTGAAGGATACAGAATTTATAGGACCAATCCGGGGGCTGATCTTACTTTGAATCAGGATCTAACAAGCTTACTAAATCTTGCAGGAGATTTTGACAGCGCGCATAACAATGTTTTTAATAACACAGGATTTAACTTTATAAAATTAAGCACGCCTAAATATTTTGAAGGTGATACTACTCCTTATTATTACAGATTTGATTTCCCCAACCAGCTTAACGGCTTTCAATATATATATTCTGTGACAGCTTATGATAAGGGAGAGGCTTCTCAGAATTTAGGCTCTTTGGAAAGTTCCATTTTAGGAAATGCTCAGAGAATAATTGTCGGAACACCGGCAAATAACAATGCAGATGCAGAAGTCGGAGTGTATCCCAATCCATATTACGGCAGTGCAATCTGGGATGGAGGAGGCAATAAAAAAGAATTATTAAGAAAAATGTATTTTTATAATCTTCCGTCTAAATGTGAAATATCGGTATGGACTCTTGCAGGAGACCTGGTCGACAGGTTTTCGCATGATGCGGCTACATATAATGGAGAAGATATAGGATGGTTTAATACATTTTCTGACGGAACACAAAAATTTGCCGGTGGAGAACATGCCTGGGATTTAATTACAAAAAGCGACCAGGCCATTGCTTCAGGACTTTATCTTTTTACTGTTAAAGATTTAAACTCCGGTCAGATAAAAAAAGGAAAGTTTGTAATCGTAAAATAAATATCCAAAAATAAAATTTATAATAAAATAAAAATTAATTATGAAAATGCTAAAACATTTACCAATAGTAATTATAATAGCATATATTGTTTATGCACTTGGATTCAATATATTAGGAACAGGTTTTACGCCGGTGACTTTGCAGCAGATACAAACAAAATCCGATGATTCTCTTTTACTGGGAAGAGATAAATCCGATTTAAATGGCGATTCAGTACAATTCGTTGCGAGAGTAGTTGCTCCGCCCAGAGTTTCCCCGGCTCATAACGATTTCAGAACTATGCTCAGAGGAACAAACAGCTGGACCTGTTATGCACAGGATACAGCCAATGGTCTATTCGGAGGAATTGTAATAAGACAGGGCACAAGAGGACCTCAAACCGCCCTCGATCTTATAGATACAGGCGCGCTTATCAGAGTTAAAGGAACAGTGCAGGAATTTGGCGCTACCACTGGAAATAATTTTGCAAATACTTTAACACAGCTGGCGCTGGATACGGCGACCGGTTATACCATTACTATTCTGGGAAATTCCCCAAGCAGACCCTCGCCAAAACAAGTGACTATTCCGGATTTTGCTATTGGAGATTATCCTAACGGAGGAACAATAAATTATGTTGGCGGAGAAAAGTATGAAGGTATGTACGTAGAATTCAGGAATGTAACCGTTGCAGGAGGAATAGGAAACAGGCAGCCCTGGAGCATTATAGATGAAAACGGGAATAAAATGTATATGAGGGAT
>JBBSDT010000407.1:0-3097 GCA_038240405.1 Ignavibacteria bacterium | reverse complement strand
TTCCAAGCCCGAGGTAATTAAGCGCGCCTGTTGACGACGGATCATAAGTTATAATAGGCTTGCCATAGCTTGGCGCTTCTCCGATTTTCACATTCCTGAATATTTTTGTTTTAAATACTTTATCTCCAAAAAATTTCCTTAATTCACTCTCAATCTGGTTTGATAATTTCAAACGTGAATCAAACATGGTTAATAAGTAACCTTCTATATTGAGTAATGGATTAAACACATTTTTCACATTCTTAATAGTATTTAACAATTGAGATAAGCCTTCCAAAGCATAGTATTCACATTGAACGGGTATCAGAAGCGAATTAGCCGCAGTCAACGCATTAACAGTAATCAATCCCAGCGAAGGCGGACAGTCAACAAATATAAAATCATAGTTGTCAGCATTGCCGGTTTCATTTAAGAAATTTAAGATCTTGTTTTTTAAAACACTTTCCCTTGAAGGCATTTCAACAAGCTCCAGCTCCGCAGCAACCAGATTAATATTTGAAGATATAATATCCAGATTATTAATCTGAGTTTTCTTAATACATTCTCTTATTGTCCTTTGTGAAATAAAAAGTTCGTAAGTGGACAGACCGTCAATTTTTGCTTCCAGCCCTAAACCGGATGTTGCATTTGCCTGAGGATCGGCATCTATCAATAAAATTTTTTTCCCATAAGAAGCTATTGAGGATGAGAGATTTATTGCTGTCGTAGTTTTGCCTACTCCGCCTTTTTGATTTGATATAGATATTATTTTTGTCAATATATTCTTCTCTTTAAATCAGGATAAACTCCGGAATGCAGCTAAAATTCAATTTCGCTGCCTGACATCATTACGAGACATTCCCTTCCCACGGATTCAATTTTTCTTTTAAATTCGTTGGGATCAGCTTTTATAACCTCAAATGTATTATAATGTATAGGAATGTTTGTTTTTGAATTGAGAAATTCTGCTGCCTTGACAGCATCATCTATTCCCATTGTATAATTGTCCCCTATGGGAAGAAATGCATAATCTATAGAGTCTATTTCACCAATGAGCTTCATATCATAAAATAACGCAGTATCGCCTGCATGGTAAATTGTTTTAGAGTCTGAATGAATTATAACTCCTGCAGGATCGCCGGCATAAGTTCCGTCAGATAATGACGAAGAATGCCGCGCCTGGGTTAATTTTACCCTTCCGAATGGAAAGTTATATGCTCCTCCCAGATTCATTTCATGAGTTTTAATGCCTCTGGTTCCGAGATAATCCGCTAATTCCACCATGCAAATAACTACTGCATCGTGTGCTTTTGCAAGTTCAATTGTGTTTCCAAAATGATCATTGTGACCATGTGTCAAAATAATATAATTACATTTTGCATCTTTCAGCTTTATATCGCATTGAGAATTACCTTCGATAAAGGGGTCAATATAAATGATTACGCCATTAATATTTATTTCGACAAAAGAATGACCGTGATAAATTATTTTTGACATATTTTTGTAAAAATATGTTTAAATTACCATTAATAAGATACTAATTCAATTTTAATCAGTGTGCCAATAAAGACCAATGGCTGTTTGGATGAGTTTCCCGATTGTTTAATAAGATGCAGATTTTGAGATGCAGATTTTGAGAATTTTGTTGAGTTTCATTAACATTAATATATACACCTAAGATTTTATTCTCCTGGTAAGATTCACCTCCCAAAAAGACTTGTTTACCTTTAGGATCTTAATATATTAATGGGTTTTTGATCCGTCATGGAAAAAGTACTTTTAAAAAAACATCTCTCTCCGAAACCCCAACTTGGAGAGAATATTCGTGACTATCGTAAATACGAAAATTGTTTATTTAAAATCCCTTAATAACTAAATTCGATTTGACAAGACTAATATCCAAAATTTCTAAACTTAAGGGTATTAATTGCCACAATTTCGATATCGGTATAAATATTTTTTTCTTTTCCCCCTTGTAATTTAATTTTACTACAGCAGTAGAAAATCTGCATTTGAAGATTTTATAACTTATTTTAGGTACTCTCCTCTGTGCAAACAAATTTTTTGTATCAAGCAATAAATCAGTGAGTAAAATATCATTGTGGTGATAAAGGAATACCTTAGCTGTACTATCGTTTGCCTTATTAAAAGAAAGATAATACTTTACAAATGTTGTCAATTTATTTATTGTCCCGTAATCATAAGCTATTTTCTCAATGTTGAAAATAAAATCGAATGAGGGGACGTAATAAAATGCATCACTATTATTTATTATTTGTGTACTAGAATCCACAAAGTACACTTCTGTTGAGAATATGTATTTACCTTCAGCATAATTTTCAAGTAAACTTGAAGAATCAATTTTAATTACAAGAAAACCATTGAAATTCAAAATTATTGAATCTAATTGCAAAACTATCCGCAAAAGATAGTTCTAATTTATTATCGTATATGATAGCTTTTTTCTTAATAATTAGTGTATCCTGTGACTTAGATACAATTGGCAAAATGCAAATAACAAAAATAAATATTTTTAACATGTTATAACATTAATAATTAATATAATATGTCCCATTAACTTTAAAACTGAGGCTATGGAGATTGAATATTTCCTTAAATTCATTTTCAGTAGGTCTGCTTCTTAACTCTCTTTCAACACCACCTTTACTCCTTCTTATTTTGACAGGCTGCATTAATGATGGTATGGGACTATTATCTCCATGTAAGTCAACAAGTCCCATCCAATGACCTGCTTCATGAGATCCGGTACTATTGTACGGCCTTAATTCAAGTCCCCTTAACAAATATAGAAAATTACCGTCTGAACCAATTCCGGTAGGTTCAATTTTATTTCGAATATCCTCAGGACTTTCAGAAACGTTCATAACAAAATTATAATAATCCTCGTCATCATGTTCAGACTGAAGTAAACTAAATGTATTATTGTTCTCATAAAGATTCACAATTGTATTAATTTCATAAGATTCATCCGATATTTTAAATGTACCAGAAAATTCTCTTTCTATATCGGACTTCATAAATTTCAAAACCTCTAATTGTTTTGTAATGCTTCAAGTGGAAATGGAATTTCAAAATTCTTATATTTGTAAACTTAAAG
>JBBSDT010000406.1:0-3099 GCA_038240405.1 Ignavibacteria bacterium | reverse complement strand
TGATTAGTTTTATTGACATTCTTTATCAAAATAATTAGCAAGAATTCAAAGTTCAATGACTTTTAAATCAAACATTCTCTACAAGGCTATTTTTCAAGGGCTTCTTGTCAAAATCTGAATCCATTCATTTTATCAGGATTTGTACAAATTCTTATATACCAGGCTCGAGGTTTTAGCACACAATCCTTGGCTATATGAATTTTGGCAAAAATAGCATAAAAATCACAAAACAATAACATAGATTTTGTCACTAGAATAAATTTAGGTAAACTTATAGAAATTTAGTCCCGATAAATTGGATTTAAGCGGTTGGTATTCATTCTTCCTTAATACTCATGCTATTAAAGAGAGATGCCTTATTCCAAAATATTATTATTTTTCTATAAATTATATATACCAAAATTTTTATCTTTGGAATTTGTGTGTTAAAACTCTTTAAAAAACAATTAAATAGAAATTGTTCTCATTCAAAGAAAGATGGTCAATGAAATGAAAATAGTGGTAAAAATTTTCGTCTGATTTTACGGTGGAAATCTTTTCGAATGGAATTTATTTTTATAAATTATAATCAAATATTTTAATGAATCGAAAAGAATGATTTTCTAGAATAAATTTTCAATAACTCAAAGAATTTACAGCTTGTTTCATATCATTCCTCTTAACATGCGAATAGATCATTGTAGTCGTAATCGATTTATGCCCTGCAATTTCTTTAACAATGTTCAACGGAACGAATTCTAATAATTCAAACCCAATCATTTTATTGAACATTGCTTTAATATTTCAAATGTCAATATTTGTTATTTTGAGAAATTAGTTCAATGAGAAGCCGCTATAAAACATTTATGCCTCTCGTTTTATACTGTGCTGAACATACTTAACAATAGAAAACCCGTTCGGTGATGCATCTGAGCTGCCTGCGACAAAAATATCTCCTGCATTGTTAATTTTTATTTATGAAGCATTGTTATCAGTCCCTGTTGTGGAGTTTTCATCATATCGTCATTTCCACATCTTATTTATTTCTTCGCTTTAATATTTCGTCATTTTCCACATTTGTTTCGCCTCTTTATTCTGTTCTCTGGTAGCTTTATTTTGTTGTCCGGTGACTTAATTCTGTTGTTTCATGATTTTATTCTGTCCTCAGGTAATTTTATTGTGTCTTTCCGTAATTTTATTCTGTCCTCCGGTAATTTTATTCGGTTGTCTGGAAATTTTATTATGTCCTCCCATGATTTTATTCTGTCCTCCGATAATTTTATTCTGTCCTCCGGGGATTTTATTCTGTTGTCCGGACGTATTATTCTGTGATGGGGCTCCATAATTCTGTAATCAGGCTCCATAATTCTGTGATCAGGCTCCATAATTCTGTGATCTAGTTTCATAATTCTGTGGTCAGGTACCATAATTCTGTGATCCGGCTTCATAATTCTGTTGATCAGGCTTCATAATTCTGTGATCAGGCATTATAATTCTGTGATCCGGTTTCATAATTCGGTGATCCGGTTTCGTAATTCTGTGATCAGGCTTCATAATTCTGCGATCCGGGTTCTTAATTCCGTTATCTGGTTCCTTAATTCTGCTACTTCGGTTCTTTTTTGATGTTTCCTTTAAATATTACGTCCCTAACGGGACTTAACTGTTAGACATCAGATCCTACCAATATCATATCCCTATGGCATAAAAATATATGGAGATGACCTTGGTGCCTGCAAATCTGAGATCATTTAGTATTCTATTTCGAAAGGAATCATCTTGTTCAGCTGCTTGCAGTGTCCGGCAGGGATTTTATATTTTCTTTGATAATTTTCGTTGCTGATTCAATCACAAAATCTGCTCGTTCTGAAACACTAACTTTTGGAATATGAATGAGTTTGTAGCCGGATGTTTCGTATGACTTAATTATAGAATCATAGCCAACTAAGGAGTCTTCATAGCTATGTTTTCTTTCATTATCTGTCTTATATATTTCCTTCCAGGGAGGGGTAAAAAATACTTTTTCATTAAACCTGTATTTGCGAGCTGCGTTCATCAGATATAAAGGTACTTCAATCTTAAGATGATCCCAGGAAATCTGATCAACTATAGCTCTGTCAAAGAAAATTATTTCTTTTTCCTCGAGCAAACTGTTGTATTGATACATCGTCCGTGAAATCGTAAACTCGATAAATTTTCTCCAATCTTTCCCCGGTAATGCATCTCCCTCTATATGGTTTTGTTCTTTGACAACCTGGCGTCCCGGTTCATTAATAGTTCTAAACCCCCTGGATGCAATTTCTTTCATTAAGGATGATTTACCGGCGCCGGAACAGCCGGAAATAATGAAGAAATTTTTTTTGGACCTGATATCGGGATCCGGAGGACAATAAGCATCTTCGGAAAGATAAATTGTTTCTGGCTTAAAAAATTTCAATTGATTTCCCTTATTTATCTAGAATTTAATTAAAATTTGAAAAAACTATCATGCCAATTGATTTAAGAATTTCTCGTAGAGCGAATTAGAAGGTTGGAAACAAATAGGAGAAGGATAATATTTCAAAAAAATTCAGCAAGCTAATAAATACATTGAAGTTCCGAGGATGTAATCTGTTTGAAACATACCTTGTGTACGGATTTGCTCTCAAAAGGCGCTGATATTCAGCCAGTCCAAGAGCTGGCAGGCATAGTAAAATTGAAACTACAAGTCTTTACCTTCATTCAACAAGTAAGTTAAATTTTGATGCAATTAATAAGTTAAACTGAAGGGAGTGCTTATGACGCTAAAAATTATTAATTAACATTCGGTGGATCTTGATTCTTCTTTGTACCTAAACCAAAACCATAGCCACCTAAAAATGAAATAACCGCAATAACAATTTTAATCAATGTGTCTTTATCGCCTTGAAAAACCAAAATGTAACAAATACCTAAAATAACTAATACTATGATAACAAAAGCTAGTAAAGACTTATTTTTAAAAGATCTATCCTTATCGGCTAAATCTTTATTGTAATCTAAGAGTCTTTTATTGTATTCAAATCGTCTTTCATTTTCTCTGTCGGTTAGTTGAAGAGCGGTACCCTCATTTTGTTGCTTAGCTTTTTCTATTTCTAGAATACT
>JBBSDT010000405.1:0-3102 GCA_038240405.1 Ignavibacteria bacterium | reverse complement strand
TTGAATAGTTTGTATAAAAAACAAATCCTTTTTCGCTAAATGCTTTTAACAAAACGGTTCTGAGCGAAGGTTTGCAATCGACGGAGCACGTAGCAAGTGACATGGCGTTAACATCGGTAGATTCCTGATCGGAAGCTTCATTAAACCAAACCTCAAATTGTTTTATAGGATCTGGTAATACCTGCTCCTCTTTAAGAGGCTTAAATTTATCAAAAGTATACTGGGTTTTCATATTTGACAAGAATTAATAAATATATCTTAATTTATTTATTTAGAAGCTTACAATAAATGATAAATTATAAATTCGGAGCAAATTTTATAATTTAAAATTTATAATTTAAAAATTAAAAGTTCACGGAAGTTTTTCAATTGATTAAGCTTATCTTAATAATTAATTTAACATTCTTTTTTATATTCATTTCATTGTAGCTCTCACTTATGGCAGAGGATAAAAAAAATAAATCGGTTTTAGAAGTTGACAAAATTTTTCTAGACGACATTACCGGTTTGATTACAGCCAAATCTGATGCTTCGTTAAAGAATATCATCGCCGACCTTTACGATTTTGATATTGCTGTTATTATAGACAATCTGAGGGATGCAGAAGATTCATTATACCTGTTTTCCCTTCTCAAAGATGAAACTGCCAGTGAAGTAATACTTGAAATTAGTGACGACAGGCGCGAGTATATAACAGAAAAGCTTAGCGGAAAAAAGATTTCGGATATCGTAAGCGAGATGTATTCTGATGATGCAACTGATTTTGTTTCTGAGCTTGATACGGATAAAAAGGATGAGGTTCTTCAAAACTTAGATAAATTAGATAAAGAAGATTATCATGAAGTTAAGGAGCTTTTAAGTTATGATGAGAATACAGCCGGCGGGATTATGGCAAAAGAATATATTGCCGTAAATGAATTTCTGTCAATTGAATTCGCTATAAAAGCAATACAAAATGAAGCCGAAAACGTAGATCAGCTATACAATGTCTATGTTGTTGATAATGAAAATAAATTAGTTGGAATTATCTCCCTGAAGAGGTTAATTATTGCGTTAAAAGAGCCTTATAAGCTGCTTAAAGATTTTATGAATCCTGACGTTATCTCAGTGGAAGCAAGCACCGACCAGGAGGAAGTTGCAAAAATTTTTCAAAGCTATGACCTGGTATCTGTTCCTGTCGTTGATTCTAATAATAAAATAATCGGTAAGATCAGTATTGATGATATAATGGATGTCATCGAAGAAGAATTTTCTGAAAACGTTGCTATGCTTGCAGGTACTGATGCGGAGGAACTGGAAAAAAAATCCCCCTTTCAGATTGCAAAGTTAAGACTTCCCTGGCTTCTTATTACTTTGTTAATTGAGCTCGTTGCGGTATTTGTGGTTCAGTCACATAATGTCATTTTAGAAAAAGTAATTTTACTGGCGGCATTCATGCCTGTAATTTCTGCTATCTCCGGAAATACGGGATTGCAATCTGCCGCAATAATAGTCAGAGCTCTGGATACCGGAAATATCTCCATGAGCAGATGGTGGCAGCCTTTAATAAGACAATTCGAAACGAACCTGCTTATAGGTTCGGCAGTTGGCATCGTTGTAGGAGTAGTGGGATTTATTCTAAGTGATTTCGAAAAAATGAAATTTGGAATATCTGTTGCTCTTTCAATGTTCATCTCTATCAATATAGCCGGAATCGTCGGAACTTCAATACCTATGATTTCCAAGAGATTAGGATTTGACCCGGCTATTACTTCCGGACCTTTTGAAACTGCTTTTCAGGATGTAATTGGTATATCTATATTTTTGGCTATTTCAACTTATCTGCTTTCACAGGCATAATCATATTTGTTTAAGTCACTTAAAGTAAATCTGAAATATTTACAAATCCCTGATGTAACAAACCAGGTATTTTTACTATTCATTGCGCTGATAAGCCTGGTGTTTGTTACTAAACTCCCTGAAAGATATCTTATCCCTGTCATAAATGTCTTCCTGTGTCTGATAATTACTTATGTGGTTTCATATTACGAAAAGAAATCCGAACCCTACAGGAGAAAAAGAACACTGACGAGATTTCTAAGATTCTGGTATCCGGCTTTTACGATTTTGTTTTGCTTTAAAGAAATTTACATATTAATGCTGAGTGTTCACAATGTTCTTTATGACACATATCTAATCCGTATTGACAGGATGTTGTTCGGAGTCAATCCAACGGAATTTTTAAATCAATATTTAAATATTTATGCAGTTGAATTTTTACAGATTGTGTATGGTTTGTTTTATCTGATGCCCATAATTTATGCAATGGAATTATATCTTTGGCACCGGTATGAGGAGTTAAAGTATGCAATATTTGTAGTTTTCTTCGGGTTCTATCTTTCTTTTCTAGGCTATTTAATCATTCCTGCAATAGGTCCGAGATTTACTTTACATGATTTTCATAATATCAATACAGAGTTGCCTGGAATATACTTTGCCGTGAAGATCCGCTATTTAATAGACATCGGAGAATCGATACCCGGAAATATTTCGAATCCACAGGACTTCGCTCAAAGAGATGCATTTCCCTCCGGGCATACTATTATAATGATACTTATTACATACTTATCACATAAAATAAAATCAAAGTCATTTTATTTTTATCTGCCCTATACGATTCTTTTAATCTTTTCAACTGTCTATTTAAGATACCATTATTTCATTGATTTAATCGGCGGGATACCCTTTGTAATGATTACAATTTTTACAGCAAACAAGTTATATAAAGGAAAGATAAGTTTTGGAAAGAATTAAATGTTTTTTTTAATAAAATAATTTGTGATTAATAATATTTTCGCTATTCGAAAAACTATAATAGTTCTTTTAAAAGATCAATACTTATTCCAACTTTTTTCAATATACTATTTAATGTTCCATTCTTAATCTCTTTATGATTGGGTATAATTATGGATTTGTTCTCGGAGATATTATGCATAAAAACATGGCTACCTCTTTGATGATCAACATAATAACCAAGTCTTCTTAGTGCTTTAATAACTTCTTTACCGGAAAATGTCTTACTCAAATCGCTACTTCTATCTCCCTAATTTTAATGTCGGGTCT
>JBBSDT010000404.1:0-3108 GCA_038240405.1 Ignavibacteria bacterium | reverse complement strand
GTTGAAGACGGTGTAATACTTTATGCCAGGAAAACCCTAAAAATGGGTGAAGTCATGTCCTTTAATACACCCGTCATTAAGTTAGAAGATAAGAGTGAGGATGCATATCCATTTGCAAAAAATCTTGCTTTGTGTATTGATCTCTGCAAAGATGAGCTCACTAAATACCTGGACGGAAAATTTGCCCCGGATCCACAAACCGTTTTATTCCCTGAAGAGAAAATTCACCGGCATAATAATAAAATGCAAACCACATGAATAAATACCTATTGTACACAATGAAACATTAACTAAACCAAAAAACGATTCCATGCATGAAAGCCACAATTCACTTATCCCAAAGGAACTTGATAAAACGAATAATACACTTTCTGCTTTATCAATAGTTAAAGGAGCTGCTAATGCGAAAACGATTCTTAAACAAACAATTGATGCAAGTGAATCCTTTCACAACAGAATAGCTGATAAGCCTTGTAAAGAAAATAAATTTCCGATAGATGTTTTTCCATCGCTTTTTAAAAAAATAATTACTGAAAGTGAACGTTCATTAAACTTTCCAATTGATTATACAGCGATTGCGATTTTGACTGCTGCTTCTATTGTAATTGGAAAAAGCGCAAAGCTTAGAGTAAAAAGTATTTGGTATGAATACCCTTCAATATGGGGTGTTTTAATAGGGCCATCAGGTGTAGTTAAAACTCACCCGATAACTATGGCTAACAAACCTTTAGAGGATATAGATCGAAAGTCAATAAATGAATTTGCAAAAAGCTATGATGAGTATGAGACATACCAGAATCTTTCTAAAAAAGATAGGCCAAAAGAAGCTCCTGAAAAACCTGTTCTTAAAAAAACATTGTTACACAACTTTACGCCTGAAGCGTTGTATATAAAGCTACAAGATAATGATAGGGGATGCATGCTTGTTAGCGAAGAGATTTCTACCTGGATTGAAGGAATGAATAATTTTTCAAAAGGTGATACAACAAGTATTTACTTATCAATTTGGAGTAATCAATCAACTTCTGTAGACAGGATAAAAAACCCGAAGCCACTATGGTTACCCACTCCCTTTTTAAGTATTATAGGCGGTACACAACCGAGGTTGTTAACAAGAATTTTTCCGGCTAATAAAACCGATAATGGTTTTTTTCAAAGGTTTTTAATTGCGTTCCCGGATAATGTCAAAAAGGAATATATAAATGATTTTGATTTTGATGAGACGGTATTAACAGACTATGCTGACTGGATGAAAATCTACATGCAACGAAGTGAAATTATTATTGATGCCGACAGCGAAATGCCTAAACCTAAAATTTATGTGTGGAGTGATGCTGCTAAAAAATTTTTTTATAAATGGCAAAAAGAAAATACTGACAAGGTTAATAAATATCCTAACTCTTTGAAATCTGAAATCATCAGCAAATTTGATATTCATTTTTGCCGGTTAAGTTTGATTTTACACATCATGGAAGATTATGAGAGTAGGGAGATTTCATTGAATGCTGTACAGGGTGCTGAGAAATTATGTACTTACTTTCTGAACTGTGCTTTAAAGGTTTTAGAAGTTATTGGGAAACAAACAAAAGCTGATGGATTACCAGATGACAAACGAGAATTATATAATGCATTACCTGATAAATTTACTACAGGCCAGGGAGTTATTATAGCAGAAAGTTTAAACATTCCTGAAAGAACTTTTAAGACTTTTATTGAAAATATTGAATTGTTCAGAAAGCCTACAAGAGGGGTAAATGAAAAAATAAAATAATCATTTGCACAACCGGCACAAGCGGCACAAGCGGCACAAGTTTTAAGGTAAATCGTGCCGCTTGTGCCGGAAATGCCGCTTGTGCGAGCAGAATATTTTAAAATGGAAATTTCAGAAAATACGGTTCTAAAAACAAAGGAAGCAGACCTGGTATCCATCATTGGGAAATTTGTAAAATTAAAGAGAGCAGGGAGCCGGTATGTTGGTTTGTGTCCATTTCATAACGAAAAGACACCTTCATTTACCGTCACTATAAATAAAGGCTATAAATGTTTTGGATGTGGGCAAGGGGGAAGCAATGCCGTGGATTTTATTATGAAATATACCGGGCAACAATTTGTTGATGCTGTGATTCAAATTGCAAGCATGACAGGTATAAACGTAGAAAAGAATGTTATACCCGGACTGAATAAAAGAGTGGTGAATATCGTAAACAAAATAGAGCCAGCCCCAATTGACTACATTCCGAAAAATAAAATTGAGCAAAATTTAGAATTTTATTCCAGGAATAATTTGTATGATTTTTTTGTACAATTATTTTCTGAAACTGTAGCATCAAACGTTTTTAAAAAGTATGGGATAGGCAGTTCAAAATATTACGGAAATGGTACTACTTGTTTTATTCAAAAAGATATTGATGGTAATATCCGGCAAATTAAAGTAATGATGTATGACAAAGAATCTGGCAAACGCAGGCAAGACTTAAAGCCATTAATTATTGGTAAGTCTATAATGGGTAAAAATGCGAACCTTGTTCAATGCTTTTTTGGAGAGCCGTTAATTAACGAAAAACTTCCAATTGCACTTTGTGAAAGTGAGAAGACGGCGGCTCTCTGTTCAGTGTGTTACCCCCAATTTATTTGGCTTGCCACTGGAGGGAAGTTTGGATGCAATATGACAAATCCTTTAGTTAATAAAGTTTTGATTGGAAAGGAAATTCATTTATTCCCGGATGTAGATGGAATAGAAGACTGGAGACTTGCTGCAGATGAATTAAAGGAACAGGGATTCAATGTATTTCTAAATGAAGTTATGTTTCAACATGCGAAACCAGGAAGCAAAGAAGATATAGCAGATCTTGTTTTAATGAACAGAGCTGCAAATGGAATATTATTGAATGATGATGATTATCCTGTAATATGGAATTGTGGATCCTAATTTTTTAATGCTTTGTTTAATTATAAGAAGTTCACCAGTAGAAAACTTTATATATCTTTGTTTTGTGTTTAATATTATTGCCCGCAGAACACTTTTAGAATTTTGTAAAAAATATCCCGAAGCAGCTACAGCCCTGCAGGAATGGTATTACGAGCTATTAAAATTTGATTTTAAAAATT
>JBBSDT010000403.1:0-3112 GCA_038240405.1 Ignavibacteria bacterium | reverse complement strand
TAATTGATCCTGATTCTCTGTCATGGTGGTATAGTCCTTTCTGCAAATATACCACACCGTTCAGTGTCCTCTCAAATGGGGGAAGTCCAAATTATGTAACTCTTTTTAAAAGTTATATAACAGTTTTATCCTTTCCATTCCATAGTTTTGTAACGCAAAAGATATTCAATATCACTAGATCAAATTTGCGTCCTGAAAATAGGCAAACTGAAAAGGTCACTCATACTAAGAACGAGAAAAAGCCCTGCAGTGAGTGGGGCTTTATTTTTCAAAAATACCCGCTAATTCTGGGTGAGAGGCGGAGAAACAAGTTTTATTAGATAATTAAAATATGAAAAATATTAAGGAATTGCAAATCCAATATGAGGTAATGTTTGTTCTTATCCTCTCATTTGCAACTGGATATTCGAATTAAGAGAATGAGAAACCCAGCTATCCAACTGGACAGATAATTTTGATAATTTCTTACAGACTCTGATGAAACTCTACATAAAATACATGGTAAGCGCCAGATGCGAGTTGATGGTGAAAAACGAGCTGGAAAAACTCGGTATCACTAATGCCGTCGTAGAATTGGGCGAAGTGTACATCAAAGAAGGAATTTCCCCTTCACAGAGAGAAGAATTTACAATTGCATTAGAGCAAATCGGTCTTGAGCTAATACAAGATAAAAAATTTATACTCGTGGAAAAGATCAAACTGGTCATTATCAAAGTCGTCCATTTTACTGATAGTCTGCTAAAAGTAAATTTCTCTGAACATCTGAGTAAAACATTACGATATAATTATTCCTATCTTGCTACTATATTTTCAAAAACAACGGGTACGACGATCGAGAAGGTAGTTATTAAGCATAAAATTGAGAGGGTAAAGGAGTTGATCATCTACGATGAACTCACTCTTACCGAAATTGCATTTAAACTCGATTATAGCAGTGTTGCCCATCTCTCAAATCAGTTTAAACAAATTACCGGTATGACTCCCACTTTTTTTAAACGCCTTAAGGATAAACATAAGCAATTGGTTGGACTCGAGAATATATGAATTATGCAACAAATGTCCAGAATTATGTAACACGTTTCAGAATTTTATTCCGTATCTTTGTAGAATAGGGGTAGTAAAAGAAATCGACCATTCAGGATGTTGATAATCGATTTCACAGTCTTCAGGTAACTTAAATCCCCAACACTAATTCTTGTGATAGATAGTGAAATCAGTAATTTACGTGTTAAAAAAAAGGAGAACTGCCATGAAAGAATTGATAACGCAAATGAACTCAGAGACTTACCTTAATCAAATTTCAGAACGTGAGCCTACTAATGAGCGTCAAGATCCGCAGCTAAGCGAGAATGATGAAAAACTTATTCCTCGCCCGCAGAACAAAATGGTAGCTGAAAGAACTACCGATATGTTCATGAGTGGAATGATGTGCGAATAATAATTTATTCGGAAGAGGCATCCTCTTCCATATTTTTAGCTCACATAATACTGCGTGCTCTATAAAAAACATCCAATGGATAATCCTGCATCACCACTTACTAATAATGAGTCTGTAAAGCAGAACTCCCCCTACTCAGGCACAGAGCAGAAAAGCGCAGCACAATCAAATGATCCCGGTGTATCGAGTGTCAAGAATGTCCAAAAAAATGAACCGAGGTCGAGCGAAATAGTTAAAGAAAGTAAAGATAACACTGCCAGCTAAGAATTGTGAATGTGGGAATGATGTAACTTATTTCTAAAGTTATGTAACATATTTACTTGTTAATATTTGTATTTTTGTATCGTTAAGTTTTCGTAGGATCTGGGAGTAGTCTGATTGGGGAGTTTGGCTATTCACTTTGTCCGCCTTGGTTATGCCAAGGCGGACAGCCTGCGATTTTATTAAGCCTTTATACTCCATTAGCTTCAAACATCTTGACGATTTTTATACTCCTGCTAAAATACCACTTTTAATAGAAAGACAGAAATGCACACTAATGAATCGAAAAATTCGGCAGAGCAAATAGCAGGGATGAATGGATCCGAGGCAAAAGCTGATAAAGTGAAAGCTTCTAATAATGCTGAAATTGAAAAAGCAAAAGCCCTTATTATTGTTGAGATCATCGAATATGTACCAAACTCTGTGCTCACAAAAACGATCATAAAAAAATCAACCGGCAATATCAGCATCATGTCTGTTGATGCCGGCGAGGCATTGACTGAGAAAACAACTCCTTTTGATTCGTTTGCACAAGTCATTGATGGCAGGGCTGAAATCGTTATTGACGGAAAATCGCATTTTCTTGAAACGGGTCAGGGAATAATACTGCCGGCACATGTGCCAAATACCATCTGTGCAAATGAGCGTTTTAAGATGATTTTAACGGTCATTAAAAGCGGTTATGAATGATGTTTCGTGATCTTATTCATAGCGTCAGCTAAGAATTTGGTATAATGAGAAAAAACATCTATCCTTCACTGCTTTAGAACCTGTAAGACGAAGATACTACTGTAAATGTGGGAATAATGTAACAAATTTTAAAAGTTATGTAACATATTACGCTTCCCATCTTCGTAACTTTGCATCGTAAATAAGGGGGCTGGATAATTGAAAGAAGGAACAGCCTTTCTGTTGGAAAAACGCTTAAAACAGCTATCAAGGCTTCGGTGATTTTTCCCTTACTCTAAAGCATCTAGTTTAAACCGAAGAGAATCGAATCCGCATTGCGGAACTCGCCCCTTCCTTTTCCACTACTCTTTCTTTTTACCCGTCTTTACGACGGAATTTGAACGCCGGAATGGCGAACAAAGCATCTTTTTTTAATCACAACTAATAATGAAAAATCAAAATACAACAATTCGCAACATCGCTATTGCGCTCGTTCTGATGCTTTCTTTAGGCACAGTACAGGCACAAAGCATTGCAGGCCGCATCGCCTTTGGTATTGACGCCGGTGGCAATAAATATTACGGAGACTTCACAGATAACCAGTTCGCCTTCCATGGCGATGCGTTTATCAGATGGAACATCCTCGATTTTCTTTCTTTACACGCTGCGTATAATGCAGGTCAGTTGAAATACAAAGCAACTGCGACAAGCATTGCTTATGAAGCACCGGTTGCAGCAGAGGCT
>JBBSDT010000402.1:0-3112 GCA_038240405.1 Ignavibacteria bacterium | reverse complement strand
TGATATTTGCAATACCGACTGATCCAACAATTAAAGACAAAGATGTAATTAACGTTCCGATTATTTTTATCAATGAAGTTAAGCTGTCAAAGGTGGTCTTAAAAGCTTCCTGCTGGTTTACACCAAAATCATCTGATTCACCATAAGGGACCTTACGGGCTTTTCTCATAATTGATATTACTTCTTCCTTAGTATCATCCATATTTTTAATATTAGCGGCTTTTATGTTGATCGATAAACTTCTCTTACCTCCAAAAAGCCTGAAAAACCTGTCTATAGGAATAATTATTCTATTATCCAAACTGAATAGTCCCAGCAGACTGCCCTGTTTTTCACCTACCCCAATTACTCTGAATGAATAGGTGCCTACCTTAATTGTTTTTCCCAGGGGATCAGTATTTTCAAAAAAAGCATTTTTGATATCAGTACCTATTATGCAGACTGGATATCCGCCGTCCGATTCTTTTTTTGTAAAAAATCTCCCATCTTCCATGTTATATCCAAACGTGGATTGGTACTCATCTGTGGTACCCACCACAGCAACGTTTTCTAAAACGAGATCATTATATTTTAAAGTTTTATTAGTCATTGCGGAAGGACACATAATCGCAGCTGTTGTTGTATTCTTATTTAAGTAATCATACTGAACCATGGTAATATCCTTTCTGTTCTTATAAAATGACCAATCCTCCTTACCAAACCACTCAAATTTCTGAACATACAATACATCAGCTCCAACAGCAGAAATACTTTTTTCAAAAGCCCTGTTGATTCCTTCAATTGCTGTCTGCATCAGAGTTACTGATGTGATACCAATAACAATTCCTAAAGTAGCAAGAAACGAGCGAAGCTTATTAGCAGTAATAGCTTTGTAAGAAATTATTATATTCTCTTTTATTTCTGATAAAAAGTTCATTCCACTATATTAAAATTTCTTTTTTTTCTGAAAGAGTAATGCCTTTCCTACTTAATGCATCGCTTTCAATCATTCCATCACGAATTTTAATAACCCGGTGTGCATGTTGTGCAACATCTTCCTCATGTGTAACAATTATTATAGTATTTCCTTTTTGATTTAGCTCTTCAAGCAAAGCCATGATTTCTTCCCCTGTTTTAGTATCAAGATTACCTGTTGGCTCATCAGCCAGTATTATTGAAGGATTATTAACAAGCGCTCTTGCAATAGCAACTCTTTGCCTTTGTCCTCCTGAAAGTTCATTGGGCTTATGCTTCATTCTGTCTTCGAGTCCAACGTTGTATAGTGCTTCTTCAGCTTTTTCAATACGTTCCGCTTTGGAAATTCCTCTGTATATTAAAGGTAGTTCAACATTATGCAAGGCATCACTTCTGGCAAGCAGATTAAATGTTTGAAATACAAATCCTATTTCCCGGTTCCGGATTTCTGCAAGTTCATCTTCATCCATTTCACTGACATTTTTGGCATTCAGAAAATATTCACCGTTTGTAGGAGTGTCCAGACATCCAATGATATTCATTAAAGTAGATTTCCCGGATCCTGAAGGTCCCATGATGGCTACATATTCGTTTTTTTTTATTCTTACATTAATACCCTTTAACGCATATAACTCTTCGGTGCCCATAATATATAATTTTACTATATTCACAAGCTCTATCAAATAATTTTCCATCAGAATTTATTATTACTTTTAATTTCCGCTTTCATCCTTAGAATTTGGTTTCTTCATTTCATTGTCAACCTTAATCTTAGTTCCTTCGTCAAGATCTTTATTAATTGCCTTGAAGCTTCCTTTGACAATCTCCTGATCCTCTTTTGCACCATCTGTAATCTCAATATAAGAATCATCACTTATTCCTGTTTTCACCTCTTCTTTTTTTGCAGCAGCATTTTCTATTATAAAAATAATTTCCTTCGGCTTCATCTTCTTATTTTGCTTCTTTTCCGAATTCGTGGATAAATTTTCATTTTCTTTCTGGTCTGCGGATCCGTTTGGCTTAAAATCTTCTCTTGTTGTTACCGACTGGATAGGAACACTAAGTACATCATTTCTTTTATCAACCTCTATATCAACGGTACAGCTCATTCCCGGTCTAAGATCTGCATCATTGTTCAGTATTCTAATTTTTACTACGAAGTTTACTACTTCATCCTGTGTTCCCGTACCTTTTGATTTTGCCGTATTTGAAATCTCATATACATATCCGGTAAAAATTTTATTTGCAAAAGCATCTATTTGTATTTTTGCAGTATCTCCTATATTAACTAAAGTTACATCTGTTTCACCTACTTCTACCTGACATTCCATTTTCGAAAGATCAGAGAGTGTCATTATATTGGATCCCTGGTTTGAAATTGTACCTAACACTTTTTCTCCCAGTTCATTATTAAGCTGGGTGACAGTTCCATTCATCGGGGAATAAATAGTGGTCTTTGAAATGTCATATCTGATCTTTGAAAGGCCGGTTCTCTGCTGATCTACCTGAGCCCGGTTGGAATTTATTTGTGCAAGCGTCTGGTCTAAATTATTTTGAGCATTATCGAGCTCGCTCTGAGTAGCCAAACCTTTAGCAAATAATTGTTTAGTGCGATCCAGTTCCTGCTGATTCCTTTTCAATGCCACCTGATTAACCTGAATATTGCTTTCTGCGACTCTTATCGCTGCATCCTGCTCCTGAAGCTGCGGCGCATAGGCATCCTGTTTAATCTTAACAAGCAAATCTCCTTTTTTAACCTCATCGCCTTCTTTGAAAGGTAAGGAAACTATTTCTCCGCTTACCTCTGCGCTAATATTGACCTGTGTTTCAGATTGAATTTTTCCGGTAGCAGTAACCAGTTGGGTGATATCCCTTTTTTTTATCTTCTCCGTTTGAACTACAATCAAATTCTCCTTTTTGCTCGAGACCACAGCAGCTATTGCAATTATTGCTATAAGCAAAATTCCCAGGATCCATAAAAGCTTTTTCCTGCTTTTTTTCTTTTTCTTTTTTACCGGAACTGGTTGAGGCGTTACCGGGATTGTAGCGTCTGACATATGTTTATAAATTTATTATAATTTAAGTAATGAAATAAAGTTTAATAGTTTAAATCGCCCGAATAATATCTGATTCTTCTTTCAGCAAGAAAAAAATCATA
>JBBSDT010000401.1:0-3117 GCA_038240405.1 Ignavibacteria bacterium | reverse complement strand
TATAAAGATAAATCCAAATGGAATAAGCTTGCAAGACAGGGAATGTCATTGGATTTTTCATGGAAAGTTTCCGCTCAAAAATATATGAAGCTTTATAAAGATGTGGCTTCATCCTGATAGTTAATGAACAAAGCAATTTTTCTGGACAGGGATGGAACTATCAATGAGGAAGTTAGTTATTTAAAGAAACCGGAACAAATTAAAGTTATTCCCGGAACAATATATTCACTCCGTAAATTTAAGAACCTGGGATTTTTAAATATCATTATCACAAATCAGTCGGGAATTGCAAGAGGTATTTTAACTGAGAATGAGTTGAGTAATATTCACAAGAGACTTAATGATATACTTTGTGATGACATGGGAAAATTAATTGATGATATTTTTTACTCGCCTTTTCATACCGAGGGAATCATAAAACAATACGTGTCCGACAGTGAATTCAGAAAACCGAATACCGGCATGATCTTATCCGCACAATCCAGGCATAACATAAACTTAGAGGAATCATATTTTATCGGTGATAGTTTTACTGATATGAAATGTGCCGACAATGCAGGTGTAAATAAGATTTTAGTAAAAACAGGTTATGGTAAAGAAGATTATCTAAAATGCGTGAATGAAAATTTGAAAATTGATTACTTTGCTGAAGATTTATTGGATGCTTCTGCGTATATAGAAAAATTACAAAATGTCAGGTAGCTTAAAAACTTATTAATGATTTATAAGATAAAATCAGATGTATCCGGTATAACGATAAAATTAGTTTTGTTATTATTTGCATCATATTTGCTCCAGGGTTGCGAAAATAATCCGAATGATCTTGGAATTAAGTTTATACCTCCTACAGACACTACACAAACCCGCTATCTGGATTCACAGATAGATACAATGAGAATCACAAATTCCAATTATAAAAAATATATAAATACGTCTATTTCAAATCTTATGCTTGTCGGTAATTATCAAAGTTATCAGTCAAAGGCTTTGTTAAAGTTTACTGCAATCAATCCTGATTTTGACAGCTCAAATATTATATCGGCAAAGCTTACTTTGAGATACAGCAATTATTATTTTAAAGACCCGATGGGTCTGACTGCGTTTAATATTTACAGAGTTAATACAAATTTGAATTATTCTTCAGTTACTTTTGATTCCGTAAATTCTTCAACTTTTGGAACTTCGTCCGTAGGCAGTTTCACCGGAACTCCGGTTGATACTCAATTTGTAAACATCACTTTAAACAACCAGATTGCAAAAGACTGGCTTGAATATGCTGCCGATACAAATTATGTGAATAAAAATTACGGAGTTGTATTAAATCCTGACAAAAGCTCTACCACTATAAAAGGATTTTACTCACTCAACAATATAAATGACCTTACGCCGGTTGTCACCATAATTTTAACGAAAAACGGGACACAGGATACATTAACTCTTAATACCTCGGAATATGTTTCGCTTACGGATGCCCCGTCTACAATTATTCCTCCGGACAGGTTTATTTTGCAAAGCGGAATAGCATATGAGAATATTTTAAAGTTTGATTTGTCAAAGCTTCCTACTAATGCGATCATT
The DNA here is from genome assembly GCA_038240405.1 of Ignavibacteria bacterium. Classification (GTDB taxonomy): domain Bacteria; phylum Bacteroidota; class Ignavibacteria; order Tepidaquicellales; family Tepidaquicellaceae; genus JAGPCH01. Next base: position 1,539 of record JBBSDT010000401.1, on the reverse strand, counting down.
AATAATGCCACATTACAATTTTCACTTGATAATGCAAGTTCATTTATCACATCCTTTACAACAGATAAAAGAATTGTCCTCGGTATGGTTATAGACAGTGTGAATCATAAAGACTCCCTATTAACTAATATATTTCAGCTGGATTCTTCAACATATTCTATAAGCACAACTACTTTTAATGCTGTATTTCAAAGATGGAATTCCGGTAATTTACCAAATTTAGGAATTACAATGAAAAATTATTTTGAGCTTGAAAATCTTGATGAATTTGTTTTCTATTCCCCCTCGGCGTCTGACATCACCAAGCGGCCGAGATTAAAGATAACTTATACTTTGAGAAACTGATGAAAAAATTAAAATTTTATCTGATTTTATTTTTGCTATCGGCTGCATTTACAAAAGGATATTCCCAGGAAGTGCAATCGGGAGGATCTCCATATTCAATATTCGGAATAGGCGACCTGAGCAACTACTCCAGCACGCGAACATATTCAATGGGAATCACCGGTGTTTCTTTGCTTGGAAATTATGTAAATAATCTTAACCCGGCGGCAATGTCCAGGTTAAAATCGACCTTAATAGTACTTACCGCAAATTACGGATTTTTAAAGTCCTCGAATACAATATCCGAAAGCAAGGCGTCCAACGGAAATGTGCTTGGTCTTAATATCGGAATTCCATTTGACCAGGGAAGAGGCTGGGTAATGTCCTTAGGCTTTAATCCCTATAGCCTCGTGAATTATAAAATAAGAATTGCGGGAAGCGCCGGGGGACAAAATTATATTCAAACTTATTCGGGCAAAGGTGGGTTGTCCCGTATCAATGCCGGTATGAGCTATAATCTTCTTGGAAAAATTTGCATAGGTGCAGAATACAATTATTCATTCGGAGAAATCAAGCAGCAGAATTTTATTAATTTCAATAATCAGGGGTTTACAAATTCTGACATAAAAAGAGAATTTGATTTTCAGAAATCCTTTTTTAAAGGCGGGGCAGTAATTGAATTAGGTAAACTTTTCAACAACCATTCTCTTAGAAATCTTACACTGGGTTTTGTCTATCAAACCGGAATTAATCTCGATGCAAAAGAAGATGCAATTTACAACTCATCACTTGGTTCAGATACTTTACGGCTGCATAGCGGGACAATTGACATTCCGGATTTTTATGGCATAGGTATTTCAAATACTTTCAATAAGAAATATGCAGTGAGCGGCGATGTGCTTATACAGGACTGGACAAAGTTTAAAGAATTCGGAAGTATAAATCCCAATTTCCAAAAGTCAGTAAGAGCAGGGCTGGGATTGGAAATAATGCCAACTCCTAACAAGACTTCGTTCTGGCAAAGTATGACTTACCGGATAGGAGGTTTTTATCAAAAGGAGTTTTATATAGTTGCGGGACAGGATATTAATACTTATGGAATAAGAGCAGGCGTAAATATTCCTATCAGCAAATATAATTCCCTGGACTTCGGAGTTAATTATTCTATAAGAGGCAAAATTGCAGATCAACTCATAAAAGATCAGTACCTTAACT
>JBBSDT010000400.1:0-3123 GCA_038240405.1 Ignavibacteria bacterium | reverse complement strand
TCAACAGCAATGGTACTTTTGATAATTCCTTTACCGAAAAATGTGGATTTAGAATTAAAAATTCGTAAAAATTATGCCGCATTTAACTGAAGATAATTTGGCACATCCGTCTAAGGAAAATCCGGATGAAAAAGCCTCCATAAAAGATGTTGTGCTGCTTATATGGAATTCAGCAAAGACTTTTTTTCATGAGCGGCCGGGACAAATAATAGGTTCAGCTTTTATACTTATAATGCTCTGGGGTTATCACGGCAACCTGGATCTGTTTAGATCCATTGCAGAAACAGAATGGTTTCCAAAAGGAATTATCGAAGGAATAAAATCATCTTTATTATCAATTGCACCATGGTATAATCAACTTCTTTCCTTCTGGGCAGGATTTTTCTTTGTAGTCTTCATTCCCATTTTAATTATAAAATTCGGATTTAAACAAAAACTATCGGACTACGGACTTGCCTTGCCCTCCAAAGGTGAAAGAGCTTTTGCTTTCAAAGTATTTCTGACGTTAACTCTTATTTGCCTCCCATTTTTCTGGATTGGAGCAGGCAGCGAAAGCATGCAGAAAGTTTATCCGTTTTATAAAAATTTTACAAGCATACCTCAATTTGCATTCTACGAATTAACGTATCTCCCGTTTTTCATAGCAATTGAATTCATTTTCAGGGGGTATCTGCTCTTCGGACTTGCAGGCGTAAAAGATAATGAAGCCGGAGTTTCAAAAGGAGGTCTCTATGGCGTTTTTTATTTCAGCAGGTATGCCATATTAATTCAGATGTTATCTTACACCGCATGGCATTTAGGCAAGCCTATTCCTGAATTGTGGGGTACGCCTTTATGGGGTATAGCAACAGGTGTATGTGCCCTTAAAGTCAGATCAATATGGCCGGGCACTCTTTCACACTGGTTATTAAATATTTTTCTGGATGCAATGATTCTCTGGCATTTAAAAAAGTTGTTCTGAATTATACAACAACAACGGGCTCTATCACAAAATTAACTTTTAACAAATAAATTTTTTTAAAAAATGGAAAACAATGAACTGGTCCCGGTATATGAACAATCGGTGAAAAGATTAGTAAGCACGGAGAAGGCGATGAATACTACACGTAACCTTTCTGTGTTTATAGTTGCAGGAATGATGTATTTCATATTCGGCTTCCCTCAAACCTCAAGCCATCTCATTGCTATACTTGGTTCATTAACAATTTTCGTTTTGCAGATATTCGAGTCCCGGATATATCAGATGAATTACAAGTATAACAGGATAGTAACTTTAATTGAGAATGTCCTTTCGGGTAAGCTTACTGATTTTCAGGATGGCCCGATGGAAAGCCTTAATGCTTTGACTCCTCCTGTCAGCTTTGTGTATGCATTTGCTGCCACAACATGGAAAAATTATATATTGATTTTTCTGACCCTGGATGTTTGCTGGTTTTCAAAATTGTATTTATTCCCGGTCGCTGCAGCAAGCTGGTCGGAATTTTTTAACAGACCTGCATTCGGTTTTCTCCCCGGATGGTTTTTCTATGCATTTGCCGGGGCATTCTGGATAATATATTTTACACTGGGAATATGGTATAAATTGAAATCAAAGAATGAAAAGCTGAATTATTCTTAACCTCCTTCTCATCAAAGATTGAGAAAAGTTAGTAAAAAATTTCCGAACTCAGCTTATGAACAATATTAATATCCTTAAAGAACGGCGCCTTAATTATCAAAAACAAAACTTAGCAGATTCACAAATATATATAAAAGCTTTTTCAGTTCTTATTATATTCATTACCATCGCCGTTGCGTTTAGTGTTCCGGAATCATCACCAATAATTTTTACTACTGCTATCCCTTTATTATTACTTCAAATATATTCATCCCTGGTATATTACAAAATCCTCAAAATATCCGGGTTAATAAGGCTAAATAAGTCACAGATAGATGCAAACATAATTTTACCTTCAAAAGCCGGATCAGCTGGGCTGGCAATAAGAGATGGGTTTTTTATAATTTTTTTATGCTTTGATTTTGTGTGGCTGCTCAGCGCATATATTATTCCCTCTCCCGCCGTTTCATTTTCAGAATATAGCTCCAGGCTTCAGATCGGACCGCTCGGTGGTATGGGATTCTTAATCTTTACGGTAATTTTCTGGATAGTCTACATTATATTGTTTTGCATTGGTGGTTATACAAAAAAAGAATTATTAGAATCTGAAAAAGATATTTTACCGGAAAGGATAAACCGCGTTGAGTTTTCTATATTGGTTAGTACTTTCAGAAATGAAAAGATTAGAATAAACGGATACCGCATACACAATAAAGCAAAGCAGCCATTAATTTTATGGCCCGGATTTACACAAAATGGATATGTCTTTGACCTGATGCATGAAAGCGGAAGCCTTGCGGAATATTTATGGAAAAGGGAATATGATATATGGATATTTCATCCGCGAGGAACCGGCGGCTCTTCATATTCGAAATATTCAAATTCACTCGATGATTTCGCAAGTAATGACATACCGGAGATAATAAATTTTGTATATAAGAATACAAAAATAAAACCTTTGCTTGCCGGACACAGTCAGGGTGGAATTACTTCCATCATAAGCATGATGGGCGCTCAAAAAGACCACTCGGGAAAAGTCTCACTTTCCCCGGAAACAGCAATTCAAAGGCAGGCAGTATTAAAAGGTTTAATTACCTTCGGCAGTTACCCTGATTTCAAATTCAGTGAAGGCTCGTCCTTGCAGGAATTTGTTAATACCGGATTGAAGATTAAAATTTTCGGGGGAAGTTTTAAGATAGTAAGCTCTGCATTTCTGCTAAGACTTTTACAGATAATAAAATATTTTCCGGTACCTCCCGGGTATAAATTCAGAAATGCTTTGCTTTCCCGGAAAGGATTGTCATTCATAGTATTTCCATTAAAATTCTCATTGAATAAAATTTCATTCTTAAACCTCTGGCAATTCTTATATAATATTCCCAATGTTTTTGATAATTCAAGAAAATATTTATTTTACAGGACAATGGACGGTACATTCCCGGAAATTCTCAGTCAATTTTATCATGCAATTAAAACCGGAAATATGTTTTCCTCGGATCATTCCATAAATTATTCGGAAATGTACG
>JBBSDT010000399.1:0-3124 GCA_038240405.1 Ignavibacteria bacterium | reverse complement strand
TTACTCAAATATTTCAGGAGGAATGTGAAAAACAAAATATGTATTATCCTCCGGATCCATCGTCAAAGGGAAGTTCCTTTCTTGGAGGAAATCTTGCTGAATGTGCCGGAGGACCCCGAGCAGTTAAATATGGGGTGACTAAAGATTATGTTCTGGGGCTGGAATTCGTTACTCCAACAGGTGAAGTGATTAATTCAGGAGCTAAAGTCTTAAAAAACGTTTCAGGATATAACCTGACGCAGTTAATGATAGGAAGTGAGGGAACCCTAGGGATAATAACAAAAATAATCCTGAAGTTAATTCCTATACCTGCTTATAAAAAAGTTATGCTGGTTGCTTATAATAATATTGAAGACTGTGCGCGAACAGTTGCTAAGATTTTTCAATCAGGAATAACTCCTTCGGCATTGGAGTTTATGGAAAATTCCGCCATGATGGCAGCAGAGAAACAGCTCAATAAGAAGTTTCCTAATGGTGATGCGGCTGCGCAGCTTTTAATTGAAGTTGATGGAAATCATGAAGAAGGCCTCAACAAAGATATTGAGGTTATTGCGGGTTTGGTTATGGAACAGGGTGCATATGACGTTTTGCTTGCAGAAGATACTCAGAAAATGAACGAGCTTTGGTCGCTTCGCAGGTGCATTGGGGAAGCTGTAAAATCTATTTCAGAATATAAGGAAGAAGATACGGTTGTCCCGCGTTCCAGAATTCCTGAACTTATTCGGGGAGTAAAAGAGATTTCATCGAAATTCGGAATAACTTCTATTTGTTACGGTCACGCCGGTGACGGTAATGTACACGTTAACATTTTAAAAGATAAGCTTGATAATGTATCCTGGGAGAAAAATCTTGATACTGCAATAAAGGAAATATTTAAGTTAACTGTTTCATTAGGAGGTACAATATCCGGAGAACATGGAATTGGTTACTCTCAGAAGAATTATTTGCCAATAGCTTTAGGAATGGATGAGCTGGGACTAATGCGAAGTATAAAGCAAACTATGGATCCAAACAATATAATGAATCCGGGTAAAATATTCCTCTTTTGAAAAAGGAGTATTAAATCAGTCTCATGATTTGAAATTTAGTTTTACAATAAAATAAATTTGATTCATACAGAAACTCCTTACCGTGTTTTGTATGCACATACCGATAAAATGGGTGTGGTAAACAATGTAAGATATTTTGAATACTTTGAAGCAGGGAGAAATGATTTTTTAAGAAAGTTAGGCTACCCATATACAGAACTTGAAAAGGAGAACATCGGACTTCCGGTAGTGGAAGCTTATGCAAAGTTTATTTCTTTTGCTCAATATGATGATTTGATAACAATAAAAACAATACTAGCTCAGGTCCCTACAGTCCGATTTAGAATTCAATATGAAATAGAATGCCATGGGGAATTAATTGTAACAGGATTCACAGTTCATTCTTTTGTTAATTTTATAAAGATGAAACCTGTACGACCTCCTCGGCATTTTATAGAACTAATTAAAAGTAAATTTTGAATCTCACCCTAATCTTTTCATATAGTGAATTATTATCATGATTTTGATTTTAAGACTGCCGAAAAGCTCATAAAATTAGCTTTAAAGGAGGATGTTGGAAAAGGAGATATAACTTCGAATCTTCTTATTCCTTTAAACTCACAATCAAAAGCGGAAATTTTATCAAAAAAAGAAGGTGTTATTGCAGGACTGGGAATATTCAAACTAGTATTTAAAATAATTGACAAAAATATAAAAATAAAATTTGTAGTAAAAGAAGGTGATAAAATTCTGAAGAAACAAATAATCGGGACTTTATCAGGAAAAACCAGAAGTTTATTAAAAGGTGAAAGGCTTTCTCTGAATATAATACAACGAATGAGTGGAATTGCCACTCTTACAATGCTACTTGAAAAAAAAATAGGAAACAATAATATTAAGTTACTTGATACAAGGAAAACAACGCCAAACTTCAGAATATTCGAAAAGCTTGCAGTAAAGATTGGCGGAGGAATGAATCACAGAACCGGTCTTTTTGATATGATTTTAATAAAAGACAATCATATATCGGCTAATGGTGGAATTAGTAACACATTAAAAATCCTGAGGGACAAGAAAGAAAACATAAACAGTAAAGACATTAAAAAAAGGGTGGAAATTGAAATTAAAAATCCTGAGGAGTTTATGATTGTGAGGTCAAAGGGTAAAGGACTCGTTGACAGGGTAATGCTGGATAATTTTAAATTTAATGATATTAAGAATATGGTTTCTTTGAATAAGGAAGAATTTGAAATCGAGGTATCGGGAGGAATTAACGAGAACAATATTATGCGTTACAGATCACTTCAGGGCAAAGTTTTTATTTCTGTTGGTGCACTTACGCACTCAGCAAAATCTCTGGATATTTCGTTAAATTTTATTACTTGAATATAAAAGGGGATAATTCTATTTTCATTAAAATTTTTCCCTAAACCTTAAAAACTAAATAATGATGCAAAAAGTTACAAGAAATTTCGGTTTCTTATTATCTTTAATGGTTTGTCTTTCTCTTATTTTAGCTTGTGGAGGAAAAAAAGATTCTACCAGTGATAAAGAAGATACTAAGAAGGAAGATACAAAGAAAGAAGATACAAAAAAGGAACCCACAAAGAAAGAAACTAGCACTAATAGTTCCGGTGGTAATCAGGTATATTTTGTAGAACAATATAAAGACGGACAGGAAATTGGAAAAAGTGATAAATTCTTCATCAAACAAAAAGGCGGTTATATTACTGCTATGTTAAAAACCTCCAGTCCAATTGGAGTGGGAGCTGTAGATGTAAGGTTGGAAAGAGAATCTTTAGATGGAAATGAAATTATTGATACTCAACCTTATGATGTATCTCCGGAGAAGGACTATTTCTTCTTTGATAAAATATCTTTTTTTAAGTCTGGGGATTATAAGGTAACTATATTTAAGAAGGATGGATCTCCGATAGCAAGCGGGAAAGTTCGAATTGAATTTGAATAAAAAAATAAATTAAGAAAGGAGTACAATTTGAAAAGAATAAAATTAGTACTAGCAATATTAGCTGTAGTATTCGTATTTGCGTTTAAGAGTAATTCATATGCACAGCAATATCCGGTTTTATATTTTT
>JBBSDT010000398.1:0-3128 GCA_038240405.1 Ignavibacteria bacterium | reverse complement strand
GTTGGGAACGCCACCGGAACGGTAGATAATCTTCTTCCTGTTCCAAAGGATTTCGTAACGGAGATCAGGCTGAAACCACGTCAGTCTTATAAATTTGATGTATCGAATACGGAATTTACAAGAATAAATGCGATTGATGTCCAAAATCTTTCCATAGACCCAAACGAAGATCATTATGTCGTGGATTGCCAGGACATACTCGTGTACGGTAACCCTTCGCAGGATGGCTTTATAAAGTGTCACAGCAGGGGATTTGACTTTACTGAAATAATTGTTCAAAACCAAAGCTCAAAATTCCTGAACTTAAAAATTTCTTTGGCAGGTATAAAGCAAAAAGTGCCTGACAGAAATTCGAATTGATTTAAAAAACAACCTGCCGGAATAAGTCCGGCAGGTAATTAAAAAACCATAATAAAAAAAAGGAGCAAAAAATGAAAACAGTAAAAGCGATCCAGACAATTGTTATAGTATTCATAGTTTCAATATTTATCGGCTGCAGTGATAGTGATACAATCACATCGTCAGGTAAGTGGCAAACTCAAAAAGGAGATTACAATCAAAAAGAATTTGGTAACCAATTAGCCAGACCCTTATATCATGGTCAAACAAGATTGAAACCAAGGCAGTCATATGTATTTAACTCAGCAAGTACATCCTTAAGCAGAATCAATACATTGGATGTTAAAGATATTACTCCGGGTTCAATACAGGGAAAGAGCAAAGACGATTGCAGCAATTTGAAAATTACAGGAGGAGTTGATAAATACACTTTTAGCTGTCATGAAAAAGGATTAAACGAAAAGGAGATTACAATAGAAAATACAAGCAATTATTTCATAGACCTGGATGTGGTAATGACAGGCTTAAAGATAGACGATAAGCCTTCAGCGGAGTAGCTAAATCAGCCCGGGTATGTGAAATATACCCGGGTTGTTTTAAAGCCCGAGTGTGAGTACAAACACTCAAATATTAAAGGTATCTACGACTATGAAACTACCTGATACAAATCATTATCTTTGTCAGAAGGAAATTTTAACAATTAACACAACACGAAAGGAGCTTAATATGAGAAACGTACTGAAAAAAACATTCCTTGTTATAATGATTTTGATCGCAATATACAAAGTTGCTTCATCTTCACAAACAAGATCTGATTCTCTTTTCTCCGCCAAAAACAAGATTGTCAAAAGCTTCGAGTTATATCAAAATGAACCGGAAAGATTCAGGCAAATTACGTGCATAAAATTCGATATTTATAATGAAGGATCCGTAAGTCTGAAAGTATATGACTCAAACGGGCAGCTTATTGAGACTCTGGCAGAAGGAGAAATGCAGCCCGGAAAATACAATGTATATTTTAAAGCATCACAAGACTTAAACCGCGGAGAATATTATTATAAGCTTGAAATGAACGGTAAAACACAGGTGAGGACGATGGTGAAATTATAAATTGTAAATTAACAATTGAAAAAAATGTTGGTTATAAGTTAGTAATTTTATACCCGTCCGCAGCACTTTGGGAACGGGTATAAAATTATCTAATATTTTTAATTATTTTTGCTAAATCATTCTTTCAATATCCCTAAAATTACCGGTCTATAACTGACAAAATTTATTGTAAGTCATGAATGAAATTTATATGAGTCCAAACACTTCATCGAACAAAACAATTTTTGTTATGTGGTTATAAACTTTGTTACAGTCCCAGAAAACTAATAAGTATATTGAAAATTTGATTTGCAAGTTTTTAAAATATAGTTTAACTTTGTAGTACAAAGTACTTTCCAACTGTAACAACACAAATGAATAAATTCCAATTGTAAAAATGGAAAAAAATATGGAAGAAGAAATTCTTACACGTCTTGACAATTCAAAGCTTCTTGAAAAGTTGTACCGCGAAAACAGAAATGAGTTTAAAGAGGTATTTAATAGGCTGTATTCTGAATTGCATGATACCAAAGTAGCTGACTTTTGGTACGAGAGACTGAATTATCAGGAGTCCGAGATCAGTTGGGGAAAAACAGGTGAACTCATTTTTGTTACATTTCTTTCCTTATCCGCTGGACTTATTGCCCAAATCCCTGACTACTTTGGCATCAACTCTGATTTATTCTATCCAAGAAATATCGGATTCATAGTTTTTCCATGGTTGTTAATATATTTTTTCTGGAAGAACAGTATTCATTTAAAGAAAATCATTGTAGTAGGGCTATTAGTTTTGGCGTCACTTATATTCATAAATTTATTTCCCTATGAAATGAAAAGCGATACCTTAAAATTATCATGCATCCATTTACCTTTATTTCTGTGGTCATTGATTGGCTTTGCTTTCGTGGGTAGTAAAATTTACGATTATAAAAGGCGAATTGATTTCCTGAGATTTAATGGTGATCTGATTGTTCTTAATACCATAATCTTAATTGCCGGAGCAATATTAACAGGCTTGACTGTAGGTCTGTTTTCACTCATTGAATTTGAGATTTCTGAATTCTATCGGAAAAATATTGTGATTTTTGGGCTTGCTGCGGCTCCAATATTTGCGACTTATGTTATACAAAAAAACCCTCAATTGGTTAAGAAAGTATCTCCGGTAATTGAAAGAATTTTCAGTCCACTGGTACTCATCACTTTAGTTACATATTTGGTAGCAATAATTTATTCCGGGAAAGATCCTTACAATAACAGGGAATTTCTTCTGACATTTAATGCATTGCTCATTGGGGTCATGACAATTATTCTCTTTTCAGTAGTTGAAACTTCAAAGACAAAAAATAAGATTCAAACTTATATTCTGTTTCTCTTATCAATTGTTACAATAATAGTGAACGGAGTTGCACTCTCTGCAATTCTCTTTCGGATCTCTGAATGGGGAATTACTCCAAACAGGCTTGCTGTTCTAGGAGGCAATATCCTTATCCTGACAAATCTATTGATCGTTACTTATAAACTATTCAGGACTGTAAGAAACAAGAGTGCGATAGACGAGATTGAAAGATCGATTGCAGCTTTCCTGCCTGTTTACAGTATATGGACAATCATTGTGACTTTTGTATTTCCAATAATATTTTGGTTCAAATGAGAAATATTTTGTGTTGTTACCAAAAGCAATTTAGTATGGAAGAATTATT
>JBBSDT010000397.1:0-3133 GCA_038240405.1 Ignavibacteria bacterium | reverse complement strand
TCAGCTTCATTCAGGTATTCAGCTTTAAGAAACGATTTTAACATTATAAGCTTAGCTGTAAGATAGTGGGGATAAATTTCAAGCCCGGTTTTACAAACGGAAATGCAATATTCATAATCTTCGTTTAAATATAACAAGTTTGCAAGGCGGATAAACTGAGGAGAGAAGAGATTGTTATTCAGTTTGATTTTTATTTCCTTTGTATATTTGTCAAGTTTATCCTGCATCAGCTGCCAACCCCTTTGAAATGGTTCTATTGGAAATAATAACCTGCCTTATTGACAGGTAAGAAATTGTAGCGAATCCCCCGCAAAACATAAGTTGAAAAGGGACCGCAGCTACCTGAGCAGTAGCAATTGCTATTATAACTCCTGCAAAACAATACAGTGCAAGCACTGCCTCAATGTAAGTTGTAAATGATAATTTTTTATTAACATATTTTTTCCCTTTCCATGAATCTTCTTTATTCATAATCTTATATTTCGGGGTTCTGACAAATTCACTTTTTTTATCCAATAAGCCTTCAAGCACTGCTTTGGTATTGTTAACAGAAAATCCCATACTGCCGGCAAGAAATACCGGAAAATATATAATTCTTTTTTGCCAGTCCGGATAAACATCTTTTTGTGAATATAAATAAAAGAGAAATGAACTAATAAAAGCAAAAATAAATACAGACATGAATTTAAACACCGAATCATATTGCCCGGAAAGCTTTATGAGCATTACAGGCAGATTGAGAATCGCTGCTATTAATATAAAAGGATAAGCAAGATTGCTGTAGAGATGGATAAATGATTGTATTTTTAATTTCACCGGCATATTGGATCTTAAGACTTTCGGATAAACTTTCTTAGCTGTTTCAATCGCTCCCTTAGTCCACCTGAACTGCTGTGATTTCAAAGCGCCCACTTCTGAAGGCAATTCTGCCGGGGAAGTGAAGTTAATAAGATATTTAAACCTCCATCCCTTCATTTGTGCACGGTAGGACAGATCAAGGTCTTCGGTCAGAGTATCTGCTTCCCAGTTACCTGCATCGAAGATACATTCCTTGCGCCAGATACCTCCCGTGCCATTAAAGTTAATAAAAAACCCGGCCCGGTTTCTGACTGCCTGTTCGATGACAAAATGACCATCAAGCGCTATTGCCTGTGTCTTTGTCATTAGAGAATATTCCCGGTTAATGTGCTCCCATCGTGTCTGAACAAGCCCCAGTCTTTCATCTTTATAAAAATAAGGGATAGTTCTTTTCAGAAACTTTTTCCTTGGAATAAAGTCGGCATCAAACACAGCAACAAATTCACCTTTCGCCGTTTCAAGTCCTGCTTTTAAAGCTCCGGCTTTGAAGCCTTCCCGATTTGTTCTGTGAATATGCTTTATATCAAAATTCCGGGATTGGTATTTTTTTATATGCTCTGCAATTATTGAGGTTGTTTCATCAGTTGAGTCATCAAGAATTTGTACCTCAAGTTTATCTTTGGGATATTCCATTCTCAGTATTGAGTCTATTAATCTTATTATGACATATTGTTCGTTGTAAAGAGGGATTTGAATTGTCACAAGAGGGTAAATATCAATTACAAATTCCTCTTCTTTAAGATCAATTGTTCTGGAACTAAAAGTTTTGAAATAATAATAAATCATATTAAAACCGTGCGCTCCGAATAAAAATAATATACTTAAAGAAATTATATAAGCTGAAAGTATAATGCTTTCAATGGTCATGCAGTATTTTCACTAATTAAAATTTCATTAAATGGCAACAATTTATGAGTGTATTACCAGTTTGAAGTTAAATCAATTAAAATGTCTTCACTGATCCGATCTACAGCTAAATTAAGACCTGCAGCCCTGTCTGAAAAGGAATTGTTGGATGAATTATATTCCCCGTAGTTTTCAAAGACTTTTGTCCAAACAACTTTCTGGGTCTTCAGATTTTGAAATTCAACATTTACAGTGACAGTAACCTTTCTTCTAGATACCGTTTCTCCTGATGATATGCTAAGCGCTTCATCCCTTACATTTGTTACCGTACATTTTAAAATTGCATCTGCTATATTCCTGTCTGCTATTCTGAAGGTATTATCATTAATGATTTTAGTTTTTAAACGCTGTGTAAAATTATCTGCAAGTTCGGGAGATGAGAAGCCGCTGACATCATTAAATGTGGGAACAGCTATGGAGTTAATACCTGCAGGAGGATTATTGCCTCTGAAGCCATACACTCCGCATTCAAAATAAAACATACAGAGCAATAAAATCAAAAGTTGTCTTATGATTCTTTCCAAATTTCTTCCCTGCTTATGTTGTATAGCTTCATTTTTCTATAAATGTTTCTTGGGGTCTGTTTGAGAATTTCAGCAACACGCTCTACATTCCAGTAGTTGTTCTGAAGCAGGTAAATAATAGTTTCTTTCTCGATTTCAATCATCGTCATTCCCATAACCTTTTCCTTTGGGATGATAAAATTATCCTTCTCCGGGTTATTATGAATATCTTTAGCGTTAAGGGAGCTTAGATAATTCTTAATATCTATTATATCGGATTTAAGCTCCAGCAAGGCACGGAATAAAAAATCCTTTTCCAAATTTTCTTTTGGCTTATTGAACAATATCGGAAGCGACCGGTTTGATTCGGTAATATCAACTCTCAAATGTTTTTTTATTTCTTCAAGTGAGAGCTTTTTCCCGGGGTATAAAACAAGAATACTTTCGCAAAAATTTTTCAGCTCTCTTGCATTACCAGGCCAGTTGTAATTTAAAATAAAATCCAGCGCATTTTCTTCTATGCCTTCAAAAGTAAGATTGTTTGATGTGCAGTAATTCTCAATGAAATAGTAAAATAAAATTTTTATATCGGATTTTCTTTCTCTGAGGGGAGGGATATAAATATTTATGGATCTTAATCTGTAAAACAGATCTTCGCGAAAATTTTTGGTGAGCACTTCATCAGAGAGATCCTTATTTGTAGCAGCAATAATTCTTACATCTACTTTAATATTTTTATTCCCCCCGACCCGCATAAACTCCCCGCTTTCCAGGACTCTTAAAAACTTAACCTGGGTTCCGAGAGGCATATCACCTATTTCATCAAGAAAAATCGTGCCTTTGTCAGCCAACTCGAAGTATCCTTT
>JBBSDT010000396.1:0-3133 GCA_038240405.1 Ignavibacteria bacterium | reverse complement strand
TCTGAAAATGCAAATGTAAATATTGAAATTTTTGATGCTACGGGCAGGGAAATTATGACCTTAATTGATAATAAATTTCAGAATACCGGATATTATACAATAGAGTTTAACGGTGAAAATCTGTCAAGTGGAATATATTTTTATAAATTGACAGCCGGTGCTTTCAGCAGTATAAAAAGAATGTTGTTGATAAAGTAGAAAGCGATAAGTCGCAAGAAATAGTTAATAACGAAAATTTTTATCTTCCTTCAGTCGCTCTGGAATTTTCCAACTTCTTTGGGCAAACTTTTATCACCAATAATAATACCTGATTACCTGATCATAAATAATGGTATTGGTTTTTTCTGCCTGATAAGTTTCCTGAGTTACACACTTGAAAAGAGCAAGCCAAGACTTCCGGACCGGAAAGCTCCTCATGCTCATAAAATTTTAAATAGTATGATTGCATTTGGATTTTTATATTCACATGTCAGATGAATTCCTCCGCTAACACACATATTTTTGATAATACTTTTATTGTCTGTGATGTAGAAACTACAGGCCTATCCCCTTTAATTAACCGCATTACAGAGATTGCTCTTATAAAAATACAAAACGGAGAAATAACCGATAAATTTATTTCTCTGGTTAATCCTCTTCAGCATATCCCCCGGGGGATTACCCGTCTTACCGGAATTACAAACGAAGACGTATTTAATAAGCCTACTTTTGAGAATATTTCGAGTGAAATTCTTTCATTTATCAATCAACCCGAAAATATAAATATAATATTCACAGGGCATAATGTAAGTTTTGACTACAAATTCCTGCTCCATTCATTTCAAAGAGAAAATAAATTTCTTAAGCTTCAAACTCTATGCACCTGTAAGCTTGCCCGGCGGATGCTCAAAAGGCTGAGAAGCAAATCCCTGACTAATGTTGCCTCTTATTTTGAAATCAGCTTCAGGAGATATCACAGGGCTTATGATGATGCACATGCAACCGCAAAGATCCTGCTTAAATTTCTAAACACATTAACGGAAGAATACGAGTTTGAAGATATTGATGAGATTCTGAAATTTCAAAACTCAAAGATCTATAATAATGAAAACAGAAGCCCGGTTTTAAAACGGCTTAATATTTCTTTAAAAGATTTTCCGAAATCTCCGGGAGTATATTTTATGAGAGGGAGAGAAGACGAAATTCTATACATTGGAAAAGCAAAGAATCTCCGGGAACGCCTTTCTTCCTATTTCAGATTTAATTCCGAGCTTCCAATCAAATTGAGGCGGCTCTTGAGCAGGATTAAAAAAATAGATTATGAGGTAACTAATTCAGAGCTGTCAGCCTTAATACTTGAATCAAGGCTGATAAAAATGAATAAGCCAAGATTCAATTATGCAATTAAAAAATTCCGCTTTCATCCTTTCTTAAAGATTGATATTCAGAATAATTACCCGAAGCTGGAAAAGGTTTATGAAATTGAAAACGACGGAGCAAATTATTACGGACCTTTCCAGAGCGGGCTTACCGTTAATAAACTGTTAAAAGATATAAATGAAGATTTTAAATTAAGAAAGTGTGAATTTAAAAACCTTAAACCTTCAAAAGACCATTCCACCTGTATGTATCTGGAAATCGGGAAATGCAACGCCCCCTGCAATTATTCCCAGTCAAAGCACGAGTACCAGGAAGAAGTTATCCGGGTTCATAATTTTATAACTTCCTTTGAAAAAACCTCTGCCCTGAAATTATATGAAATGCAAATGAATCAATATTCCGGAAAAATGGATTATGAAAGAGCAGCCTTTGTCAGAGACAGACTGAGGGATATTCAAAAAGTTATAAGCTATCAAAAGGTAATTACTTCTGCTATTAATGATAAGAAGATAATCATTAAATGTAAGACCGGTATGGGCTGTGAAATCTTTTTCATACAAAACGGAAAGTTGGTCAAAACATATATGCTGATGAGTGAAAATGAATTTGACCAGACAAATATATTCGAAGAGCTTACAGAAACTACAGAGTATTTATTTTTTTCCTTATGCAAGTATGTAAAACACCGGTATAATCCATATGAGCTTGACGAAATAAAAGTGATTTCAAACTGGCTGGCTCTCAACCAGGATAGAAACAGCGTTATGGAAATAAAAGAAAAACATTCAAAGCAGGATGTAGTAAATTTTCTGTGTGCATAGAATAATCAATGCTGTTTGCCGGACAAAATGCAAAAATCCACCTGTTAAGAAAACAGGTAGATTTACAATTCTTGTTCCCAATCTCCTGATTGGGAACATCACAATTCTATTTATTTTACCAATATCATTCTTCTTACTGCTGTATTGCTGCCGGAAATGAGTTTGTAAAAATAAGTCCCGCTTGGCAAATTCTTCCCGTCAAGCTGTAAATTATAACTTCCCGCATTCTGCCTTTCATTGACTAAAGTTCTTATCTCATTCCCCAAAACATCATAAAGCTTAAGCAGAACATTTCCGCTTGATGGTAAATGATATCTTATAACCGTAGACGGATTGAATGGATTGGGATAATTTTGGTCCAGTTCAAAAATTCCTGGAATCTCAGTATTCGTAATTACGCCAACAGGACCGATACCGTAACTGCTTATTTTAATGTCATCCACATACCAGCCGTCCTCTGTAACTCCAGCATCGCTTACTAATCTGAACCTGATTTTTATAGGTGAGGTACCGGCCACATAGGGAGTGATATCAAGAGACTGCTGTGTCCATACGGATAAAGATCCCGTATAAGATTTAACTTTTTGCCATGTGGCTTCATTATCATTTGAAACTTCTACACTGCAAAAATCATATCCCAGCTCGGTTGCATACCTGTGATAAAAATTAAGATAGATTATTGAAGAAGGTGCTACGTTTATAGGGTTAGCTGATGTCATGGAGTTATCGGAGTTATCAAGATATTGCCCGTCCGGACTATCGGTAAATGAATGTGTCGGGGAGTTTGACTGTGAAGATGTTAAGCCCCAGCTTTGATTTGTAGTCCAGTTGCTGAAAGTATTTTCAGCATTGTCAGTTATAACTATATTTCCTGTTCCTATTAAAACATAAGCGTTCTTAGAATAAATAGTAGTAGTATCCATTTTAATACTAAGATTGGCAACAAGTGCATT
>JBBSDT010000395.1:0-3139 GCA_038240405.1 Ignavibacteria bacterium | reverse complement strand
TCGTCCCTGAGGGGACTTGGGCTTTTTACCATTTCTTCTACCCATATTATATTCCATCGGATAAAGAATTCTTCTCCTAAGTCTCCGCTCTGCTTTGCGGCAAGCAGGCTGGGAAAGTTAACATCTGCGCACGTTTTCCTTAAACAGCCTTACTTAGGTAGTGACATTTTATTACAGTGCAATTAATATCCTATTTAAAGAAATGATAAAATTAAGTATTTTGTAAAGTATAGAGAAATAAATGACTGATTCATTAACAGACAGGGAAAAAGAAGTCTTGAGGTATGTGGTTGAAAATTTTATTAGAAGCGCTTCACCCATAGGCTCGAGAAGTGTTTCCAAGCAAACTGATTTAAATCTATCCTCGGCAACGATACGTAATGTGATGAGCGATCTGGAAGAAAGAGATTTACTTGATACTCCTCATACATCCGCCGGCAGGATTCCAACGGATAAAGGATACAGATATTATGTTGACCTCCTAATGGGCAAAGAAAAACTGAATTTACAGGAAGAATATGAGCTGAAAAGTCAATTTGATGAAAAAAATCTGAAAATACTTGAAAGCCAGGATCTCTATATTGAGACTTCCAGGATATTGGGAAAGATAACTCATTTACTCGCAGTAGTTTCACAACCGCAGATATCCCAAGGTATTTTCGATAAGCTTGATCTGATAAGCATTGCATCCAATAAGATATTGGTTGTATTGAATATCAAATCGGGAATAATCAAGACTGTTATTATGGAAATTGACAGTGAGATATCTAAATCCAAGCTGGAAAATTTATCTTCTTTTCTGAATGAGAGGCTTCACGGCCTGAGTTTAAACATTATCCGAGAAAGCTTTATAGAAAGAATAGGTGATTATAAATCCCAGGAGCCTGAACTTATACAGCTCTTCATAGATTCAATTGACAAATTATACGGTGAAGAAGAAAAAGGAAGTAAAATATATATCGGAGGCACAGGTGACCTTATAATGCAGCCCGAATTTGACAATCCTAAAAATTTCAAAGATATCATTAACCTGTCCGAGGATAGAAACCTGGTTATTCATATCTTTCAGAATACTGCTAAATCAGATAACGAAGTTTTAATATCAATAGGCAATGAAAACAACGAAGAGAAGTTAAAGAATTACAGCGTTGTTACGACTTCTTACAAAGTTGGAGAAGTCAAAGGAAATATCGGAGTCATTGGTCCGAAGAGAATGAATTATGCAAGAATGGTTTCGTTGCTCCAATATACATCTAAATTAATCAATGAAATATCAAGTTAACATTTGTAATCCCGTCAATTAAAGAAAAAGAATAAATTATATGAATAATAAAAATAAACACCATATCAATATTAAAGACGGAAAAGCCAAGGAAACAGTAAAGGAAATGGAACCGGTTGAAAAAGAGGAACTGCACTCCCCGGAACAAACAGAAGAAGCTTCAAAGGCTGATATTGAAGTTTCCAGATTAAAAGATACTCTACTGAGAAAGGCAGCAGAGTTTGAGAATTATAAAAGAAGAACCGATTCGGAAATATCAAATTATATAAAATACGCTTCGGAAAGTATAATAAAAGAGCTCCTGCCGGTTTACGATGATCTCGGAAGGTCAATTGAATCTATCAATAAGGGGGAGACAAAAGATTTTGAAACATTAAAAACAGGCATTACCCACATATATGAAAAATTCAGGACTGTGCTTGAGAAAGAAGGACTTACTGAAATTAATTCATTAGGAAAAGAGTTTAATGTTGATGTGAATTCAGCTTTGATGCAGATTCCAAGAGACGATGTTAAGCCTAATACTGTACTCGACGTCATAGAAAAGGGATATAGATTAAAAGACAAAGTAGTAAAGCACGAAAAAGTTTTAGTATCGAGCGAGGCAAATTAAAATTATTGAAAGGAAAAAAAGCAGTAATGAGTAAAAGAGATTATTATGAAATATTATCGGTAAGTAAGACTGCAACCCAGGAGGAAATAAAAACTTCTTACCGAAAACTTGCCATGCTTCATCATCCTGATAAGAACCCCGGTAATAAAGAAGCTGAAGAAAGATTTAAAGAGCTTGCTGAAGCATATGAAGTTTTGTCAGATAGTCAGAAAAGACAAAGATATGACCAGTTTGGCCATCAGGGGGTTAATGCAGGAGGATCACCGGGATTTGATAATATTAATGACATATTTTCACACTTTGGTGATATATTCGGCAACTTCGGTGGCAGCGGAAGAGGAAGTATATTCGACGATTTTTTTGGAAATAATTCCGGAAATTCAAGGCGGCAGCAAAATAATGAAGGCAGCGACCTGAAAATTTCAATTAAGCTTACACTTGAGGAAATTGCCGAAGGAGTTGAAAAAACCATAAAAGTAAAAAAATTCAAAACCTGCACAAAGTGTAACGGTACAGGAGCAAAATCAGAGAGCGGTTATACAAAATGCAGTAACTGTAATGGATCAGGAGAAATCAGACAGGTAACGCGTTCAATGTTCGGGCAGTTTGTAAATGTAACGATGTGTAATGTTTGTCATGGCGAGGGTAGAATTATCAAAGAAAAATGTGATGAATGTCATGGAGAAGGAAGACTAAAATCTGAATCCACGATAAAAATTAATGTTCCTTCAGGAGTACAGGAAGGTAATTATATCCCCTTGAGAGGACAGGGCAACGTTGGTCTGAGAGGAGGAGATCCGGGAGATTTACTCGTATTTATTGAAGAAGAAGCTCACAAGCATTTTATAAGAGATGCTGACGATATATATCTTGATCTGGAAGTCAGCATAGTTGATGCTATATTGGGAGCTGATGTAATTGTGCCAACTCTGAATGGAAAAGCAAAACTTACTGTTGAGCCCGGGACTCAGTCAGGTAAATTACTGCGTATGAAAGGGAAGGGTATAAAGAACCTGAACGGACATGGCAGAGGAGATGAGATTGTAAGAGTTAATATTCATATACCCTCGAAAATAAATACAAAAGAGAAAGAGCTGTTAAGAGAACTTGCGAAATCAGATAACTTTATTCCTGGTACAAATACTTCTAAAAACAAGAAAGCTGATAAGAATTTTTTTAAGACAGTGTTCAATTAGAAAAGTATTGGGAAATGATGGGTATGGTGTAATGAGTATTGAGTATTG
>JBBSDT010000394.1:0-3163 GCA_038240405.1 Ignavibacteria bacterium | reverse complement strand
TTCTGCTGGATTCGGAATTTCCGATGGAGTTACTTATGATATTATTCAATAATTGCAGACCGTCGCATGAAGTAACAAATATACCTCCTACGTCATTCATTGTTAAAACGGAATAACTGATAACATTATTTTTAATTAATAAATTATCTCCCGCGAAAATACCCATATAACCCGTGCTATCTATGATGTTATTTGCTACAGTCAGACCTATAGATGAATTGAGCTCCATTGCGAAGTATCCCCAACCGTTTTCTCCATAGCCGGGTATCAAACCTGTACGGTTTATATTATTATTATTAATTTCACCTGTGGTTATGTAGGCAGAAATGGAAGTATTTAAATTGTCCTCTAAAGTATTTCCATCTATAATGTCATTTAATCCGCTCAGGAGTATTCCGAACTTTCCAGTTTGACCAACATAACATCTCTGCGCAGTAATGTTATTTGAAACATAGTTCTCAATACCCGTCTCTTTATAGCCCGATATATTAAGATCCTGAACCTTTATATTAGCAATGTTTAAATTAATATAAATACCTTTCCTGTTTACAACACCCTCAACAGTTAAAGTATTTGGATTTACACCTCCTGGTGCAAACAAGTAAATCACTCCTGCTGGTATATCCTGGTACCATTCACACTGTGTGTCAAGCAAGCTAAGCTTATTATCAAAATAGTAGCCGAAATTTACATCTGTCGAATATTGTGTTGGAGTGGAAAAAGTTATCGTGCCTGCAGAATAATTTGACACAACTTTGGTTTCATATGACCAGCTTATTGTTCTTAGCCTGCAATTTGCACCATTCCAATACCCGCCTCCCTGGGTAAGTTCCGCATCATAAAATCCTGAAGTTCCTCCACCTATATCTATTTTTAAAAATCCAGTATTTGGAAATCTGGCTATGGTCATGATTTTTCCGGAACAATAAACCTGCGAAATTGAATCAGTAATATTTGCTTTAAATATATTTCCTGAATATGAAGTCCATCCTGAAATTTGCTTTTTTCCGGTAATTTGAGGTAAGTTTCCCATACCGTAACTTCCAAAGATAATTTCATTTCCGGGAGTTCCGGATTTGGATACAACGATACTTCCGAAAAAAACTTCCCCTCTTTTAAATAAAATCTGGTCTCCGGGATTGAAAGAGGGCATCGTTGAATTTACTTTGATGATTGTTTGCCATGGAGTTGACTGGCTTGTTCCATTATTATTATCATTTCCGGAAGAAGAAACATAATAAACTGTTGTTGGAGATGAATATGAGTTAGGGATTGAGAATGCAGTTATAAAAATAATACAGGACACCCTTATGATATATTTCATATAGTTAATTTTATGATTTACAAAATATTTGGGGTGATTGTAAAACAGATGTAGCTGTTATACTACAAAATACTTAAACGTCCATCTTTTAAAAAAATTCCTTGAATATTTTGGGGTGGGGTAAACTTTTCCAAAAGGAAAAGCAGAATGATTTGGGAATTCTACTAAGTTTTATAATTAAACTTGAGGGAAGTTAATTGCAAATAAAACAAAAATAAAGAGGGTTATGTTTGCATTACACCAACATTAAACTTATCCATATTTGGATTATTATTGCAGATTTCAATACACGTTGAAATTATTTTTCTTGTATCTTTGGGATCTATTATTTCATCCACCCACAGCCTGGATGCTGCATATAATACATTTGTTTGTTCTTCATATTTAACTTTTATTTCATCAAGAAATATTTTTTTATCTTCTTCGGAAATTACCTTTCCTTGTTTTTTCATCTGCCCGATTTTGATGTCCAGCAAAACATTACTCGCCTGAGATCCGCCCATAACGGCAATTTGAGCAGTGGGGTAAGCGAATATAAATCTGGGATCATAAGCTTTTCCGCACATTGCATAATTTCCAGCACCAAAACTATTTCCGGTTATAATAGTAATCTTTGGAACAACTGAGTTTGCGACCGCATTTACCATTTTAGCGCCATCTTTTATTATTCCTCCATGTTCGGAACGTGAACCCACCATAAATCCGGTAACATCCTGGAGAAACAGCAGTGGAATTTTTCTTTGGTTACAATTCATTATGAATCTAGCAGCCTTATCAGCGCTCTCCGAATAAATTACTCCGCCAAACTGCATTTCCCCTGACTTGCTCTTTACAATATTTCTTTGATTTGCAACTATGCCGACAGCCCAACCTTCAATTCTGGCATACCCTGTAATTATCGTTTTGCCATAGGCAGGCTTGTATTCATCAAAATCTCCGCCATCTATAATCGAATTAATAAGTTCACATGTATCATAGGGTTTGGAACTGTCTTCTGGAATTATTCCATAAATTTCATTATTATTATAAATTGGATCTTTACTATTTATCCTGTTGAATTGAGCTTTTAAGTTTATACCAAATTTACTAATGAGTTCTCTTATTTTCTTAATGCATTCTTCATCATTCGCCATTTTCTCGTCCGTAATTCCGGATATTTCAGTGGTAACAGTTGCACCACCCAGAGTTTCATTGTCAATTATTTCTCCAACTGCTGCCTTTACGAGATGCGAACCGGCAAGAAATATACTTCCTGTGCCTTCTACAATTAGAGCTTCATCACTCATTACCGGAAGATATGCACCACCTGCAACACAGGGTCCCATTATAGCTGCTATTTGCGGAATACCTATCGAACTCATAATTGCATTATTTCTGAAGATCCTTCCGAAATGTTCTTTATCAGGAAAAATTTCATCCTGCATTGGAAGAAAGACTCCCGCAGAATCAACCAGATAAATAATAGGTATCCTGTTTTCAATTGAAATCTCCTGAGCTCGCAAATTTTTCTTGCAGGTGATAGGGAACCACGCTCCTGCTTTAACAGTAGCATCATTTGCAACAATGACGCAATCTCTTTCATGGATCTTCCCGATTCCAATAACTGTACCTGATGAAGGAGCTCCTCCATATTCTTCATACATTCCATAAGAAGCATATAATCCCAGCTCCAGAAAATAAGAATCTTTATCTATTAATAAATTAATTCTTTCCCGGCAATGAAGCTTTTTTTTTGCATGCAGCTTTTCGATGGCTTTAACTCCGCCGCCAAGGACCAGCTTTTCCTTGATTGAATTAAGTTTTCTTAAAATGTTTTTATGATAATCCTCTCTTACAAGA
>JBBSDT010000393.1:0-3194 GCA_038240405.1 Ignavibacteria bacterium | reverse complement strand
GTTCGAAGATTTAACGGACCGGGAAACGGAGAGGATTATGCAACTTCACTTGCAGTTGACAGTTCAGGAAATGTCTATGTGACAGGAATCAGCGGCAGCGGTGTGGGTGATGTCTATGCAACAATCAAATATGATTCGTCTGGTGTTCAGCAGTGGGATCAAATATATAGTGGAAACGGTAACCAGGCAAATTCACTTGCTGTTGACGGGACAGGAAATGTTTATGTAACAGGAATAAGCAATGGTAGCGGAACGGGTGTTGACTACGCAACAATCAAATATAATTCATCAGGTGATTCACTATGGGTTGCAAGATACAACGGACCGGGGAATACTAACGATTACGCATATTCCCTTGCAGTTGACAGCTCAGGAAATGTTTATGTAACAGGAGGGGGTTCTGGATATGCAACAATCAAATATGATTCGTCTGGTGTTCAACAGTGGGTTCAAAGATATAACGGATCGGGAACACCCACTGCACGTTCACTTGCAGTTGACGGCTCGGGTAATGTGTATGTAACAGGTGGTAGCTATTTAACCTCACCAGGGGCTGACTATACTACAATCAAATATAATTCCTCAGGGGTTCAACAGTGGATTCAAAGCTATAACGGACCGGGAAACAACGGTGATTATGCAATTTCACTTGCAGTGGACGGTTTGGGAAATGTTTATGTAACAGGACAAAGTACTGGAAGTGGAACGGGTTATGACTTCGCAACAATAAAATACTCTCAATCAACAGGGATCTCGCAAACTTCTAATTCAATTCCTGAAAAATTTTCTTTATCACAGAATTATCCTAATCCGTTTAATCCAAATACAGTAATCAGTTATCAGTTAGTAGTTAACAGTTTCGCATCTCTTAAAATTTATGATGTATTGGGAAATGAAGTTGCAACATTAGTTAATGAAAAGCAAAATGCCGGAACTTATTCTGTTGATTTTGATGGAAGTAATTTTTCGAGTGGGGTTTATTTTTATAAATTAACAGTTGACGGAAATGGTATTAACACTAAAAGGATGGTACTTTTGAAATAATATTTCTTTGATTATATTAGATAAAATAAAGAAGGAGGAAATATGAATACATTCATAAAGCTCACTCTTCCATTACTGGTTTTCTTTGGTTTGTTAATTGGTAATTCTTTCGGTTTAAATAAACACGGAACAACCGGTAAAATCACCGGAAAGGTAATTGATGCAAAAGATAAAGCTCCTTTAATCGGTGCAACAGTTAAAGTTGAAGGAATTTTTTCGGGAGCAACAACCGATGATAACGGTGAATATACAATCTTGAATATAGATGTAGGAACATATACTGTAACTGCATCTTACATTGGATACAACCCGGAAAAAGTTACAGATGTAAGAGTTTCTGCAGATTTAACTTCTACTGCGAATTTTTTTTTAAAGGTTGTCGGAAGTGAAATTATTACACAAGAAATAGAAATTGTCGGAAAAAGAAATGCTATTTCGCCGGATCAAAGCGGCAGGATTATTAATAAGGATTTCATAGATAATACCGGGATTCGGGGAATTGAAAACATTGTTGTTACTACCGCTGGTGTTGTGCAGGACGAGAGAGGAACCGCTATTAATATCAGAGGCGGCAGAGTCAATGAAACAGCCATAATCATTGATGGAGTTTTAGCGACAAATCCTCTTAACGGAAAATCTACTCAGTATGTTTCCAATAATTCTCTCGAAGAGCTTGCTGTATTAACCGGAGGATTTAGTGCGGAATATGGAAACATCATGAGTGGTGTTATTAATGTAACAACTAAGAGCGGAACCGACAAATTTTCAGGAACTTTAGAAGGTGTTACCGATGAGGTAATGGCTAAGGGTGTTTCTCAGGGTTATAATGTTTACAATGCTGCATTAGGCGGACCATTAATTCCTACTAAAAAATTAGAAAAATTTGCAAACTTCTTTGCCGGCTATGAAAATGATTTTTCACGTGTCGCTAATCCGTCCTGGATTACCGATCAGTTAGAGCTGCCGGATAATATTTTACCGGACTACACACTTAACAGATGGTCATTTAATGGAAAGTTAAATTTTGACTTGCAGGCTCTAAATCGAAAATTGCCTATCCAGTTAAAATTTGGAACCGGTTTTACTAATACAAACAGAAGAGTATTTTATCAAGCCTATATGGTGTTCAATTCTCAAAGAAATCCGCTTGTTGAAGAAAGGAGTAAGCAATATTATGGGAAAGTAAATCATCAAATAAATTCAAAGTTTTTTTATGAGCTACAGTTCAATCACTATGATGCAAGTTATATTGAAGGAGATCCGCAGTTTAGAGGAAATTTTTATTCATACGGTGATCCCAATAAAGTTATCGGTCTCGAAACACCCGGTGGAGGAATATTTTTTGATGAATATGGTGTCATGGCTAAGCATAACAGAGTTCGCGATTATTATGAGCAAAGTAAATCATCATACTGGGGCTTGAATTTGAATTCAACCTGTCAGCTACATAACAATGAAATTAAATTCGGCGGTGATTATAAATATAATACAATCAATTTTTTAAAAATGAATCCTGTGGGTATGTATAACTTTCTTGGGAAGACGGCTAGTGAACAATTATATGGATTCAATGGACCAATCGGGTCGGCAAATTATTACGGATATGTTCCTGTTTTTAATTCAGCTACCGGTTTATTAGAAATACAAGAAACGAACTCTACAGGATTTGATGCACCCAAGCATCCGATAATAGCAGGATTGTATGCGTTAGATAAAGTAGAATTCAAAGATTTCACAATGAATATTGGCGTAAGATGGGATTATCTTAATGCTAATTCGTGGAGAGTAAACAATCTTGCAAATATAGCCGGAGCCAATAGAATATTGGGTCCGGAAGATTTCAATAGTGATAACGTACCTGCCTCGCAATTTAGTCCCCGGTTAGGACTATCGTTCCCTGTTACAAACAATACAATATTCCATGTTCAATATGGCAAATTTATTCAGATGCCCTCATTCGAGTTTTTATATAATGGTTATGAAAATCTAATATATTCGGTTGGTGTAGCTTTTAGTCCGAATGGTGCATACGGTAATCCGAATTTGAAACCGGAGAAAACGATTGCGTATGAAATCGGTGTAAAGCAGCAAATTGGAGGTAAATTATTTGTAGATTTAACAACCTACTATAAAGAAACGGAAGACCTTAT
>JBBSDT010000392.1:0-3203 GCA_038240405.1 Ignavibacteria bacterium | reverse complement strand
CATCGAGAGTAGGCAAACCTATAAGAGGACTCAATAGTCCGGGATTTTTATTAGTATAATTTGAGCTTGGGGAAGGATCGTAATTGGATGCAAATATATAAGTGAAGTTTGATCCTCCCAAAAGCGTAGTATCAGGATCCCACTGTGAATTTCGATTTGCATCAACGAAACCAACGTTTAGCTGCCTTGGACCAAGCAATGAAGTTGAGTCAAGTTCATCCGAATCATAAACACTGAAAGGTATTTGGACCATATCAATGTATGGAGTACCTCTTGGAGTTACTACATCCGGAACAAACCGGTATGCCATTGAATTTGCGCCGAATATAATTTTTATTTTTCTCAACGGACCGCCGGTAAGAATTGTATTTGCAGCTGATATGGATTTAAATTGAGTTCCATTAGCAAATATTTTCGTTTTTGTACTTCTGAAACCAGTAGTCGTTGGAAATCCTATACCTAAGCTTCTGCAATCGAATTGTCTCCCACCGGTAGAAGGTAGCATACTCACAGCATTTGAATCAGGTGCTGTAAACCATTCCTTCCCTTCCGGTTTATAAGTCCAGGCTTTTTGGTTCGATAAAGATGGCCTGCTTACTCCAAATCCTGTATATAATTGAGTCCCGGGATCTCTGACAATACCGGAATCAAGAATCTTCTGATGGATTAAGATAAAACCATCTACCAAAAAAGCGGTATCCTGTACTCCTCTAAAGTCTCTTACATTTTCAAATAAAACTGAAGTTACTCCACCTGATGTTTTGCTTAGAGTCCAGGTTGTATCACTTCCGGTTTTTCCAAATGTAGAAGTATATAAGGCATTTTTCAAATCCAGTGGTTTAAAAACAATTGGCATTACTGCAAGATCTTTCTGATCTGTATTGATCGTGTCACCAAATGTGTACGATAGCTTTAGCTGAGGCGAAATACTTTGAGGAATAACTTTTATTAAATTTGATTTGGGAGATTCTACCACTTTCGGAAAGATGTACGGTCCGCCAAGAGAATCATAATAATAAGCTGTTACTGCAAATTTATATTCGGTCCCGTTTATAAAGTTCTTGTTGCTTATAGTATCCCTGTCAATTGTCAAAGATCTTGAAATTCCATTGTCACTGCCTCTTTGAACAATTCCATAAAAGAATCCCGAATCCGGAGTGGATATAATTAAGCTATCTTTGATAATCGTAATTCCATCTTTAATATCGAATGTTTTTAAAAGTACTGTATCAGCTGCAGAGGGATAACTTGAAAATGTTTTGATCTGGTAAATATTATATCCCTGAAATTTATATATTCCTCCTGAGAAATTATTCCTGTAAGAATTTCGCTCAGCGCTGTCGTTCCATGTTAAATAAATCTTTCCTGTCCCCGGAGCGAAAGATGAAACTTTAGGTGATACGGGACTTTGAAATGGTTTTAAATTATTCTCATAAAATGCCTGGGCCAATCGTGAAATTCTTCTCAGTTGTGTTATGCTGTTTAAGTTGCTTGATCCTCTGGCAATCAGCTGTGCAGCAACAATTATTACGGTATCTCCAGCATTTACAGTAAAGGGACCTGTGGTTGTAATAGACCTTCTGTCATTTTGCCCGGGCTGAATCCAGCCGGTTCCTGTTACCGGATCCCCGGAGAATGGCCTTATAGTAGGATTTCCTGTGAACGGATCTAGCCAGCTCTCCGAAGTTCTCCATTGTCCCTTCAAAACTCTATATGTTTCGACATTTGTAAGCGGGTCAGACGGCGGGGGATTTCCACTGTTATAAAAAACAAATGCGCTTAACTTTTCATCCTTATATCCAGTTTTAATAATCATGTTATTACTTCCAAAGGGACTAAAATATTTTACAGTATCATTTATATTGCCCGTATATTTTAGTCCTGCTCTGATAAATTTAATCCCTACCGCAGGCGGAGCATTGCCGTAAATGCCGTCAAAGTTTGTACTATTATATGTATAACCTAAATTTAAATTTGTATCGCATCCAACGGCATCATCTGAGGCAGTTCCTAAATCATCATCTGACCATAGACCCAGCCACATGTTATTCCATGTTTCATTGCTTCTGTTTATAATTCTATACTCCATAAAAATTGTATTTTGGAACAGATCATTGAAATTTGCCGGATAAAATCCGGTAGAACTGTAAGCCCAGGTAGTTTGTAGTATCTGTGCTTTCAATGACCTTATACTTGTACTTCCCGAGCCGTGAGGATAAGCATCTGTATAAACGTAGAACATAGTTTCAGCTCCCATCAGGTATGGTCTGCCATCAGGTGTTATGTAAGCACCCTGATTTACCGGCCAGTGAAAATAATCATAACTGATTGGGAAATCTGATTTAATATTATAAATTCTGTAAGTAGAATCCGATTGAGGATTTCCTGAATCATCCACATAGCCCGAAAAATAATCATAAGCATATTCTGCTTTGGCAGTCAAAGTATCATTTCCTGAAACACAACCCAACCAAAGACCTGAAGAATATCGTGCAGTTTTTCCGCTGCCTTTGGGCCATTCGAATCCTGCATTAGCTGTAACAGCATCACGGTTGAAGCTTCCATTTGTTCTGTACCAGGTGCTTATGGAATTTACATCGAACATCTTTGAGTCCACAGAAGCAGATTGATTTATAGAATTTGTATTTATAACATGCTTCGTTGGATCCTCATCATTCAAATGGAATGAACATAATGAAAATACACAAACACCTGATAATACTAAGTAAAATTTAAACATACCTCTAGTTTTATATACAAAGATAGAATCGTAGTTTTTACAAAGCAAAGATTTATTTTCCTATTATAAGGAGTGTTTTGTAGATAAAAATTTGTGAAATAAGTCTTTAAAGGGGGCAATTATTTAATTTCAGGCTCTTTTTAAAGAATTCGGCATATAATTCTCAGGACACTAATTGTCATTTGTGGATTATTAAGGAAGATGATTTCGAAAGAAGACCCTGCACTTTGAAAGCTTTTTCGGACGACGAAGCACCCGACTGAATATTATGAGAACATTGCTGATAGTTAGGATTGCTGATTGGATTCCGGCCTAAAGATTGCCGGAATGACATAGGTGTTATTGCGTATTAAGAAAAGTATTTCTATTCAATAATTCGAAAATTTATTTTAAGTTGAAATTCAATTTACTTTCATCAATAATTAATGCAAAAGTTAAAGCTTACCGAATTACTAAAGTCTTT
>JBBSDT010000391.1:0-3216 GCA_038240405.1 Ignavibacteria bacterium | reverse complement strand
CGAAATACCGCAAAAGGCAATAAATGCGAGAATATTCTGGGAAAGCAAAGGAAAATCGAGTAATTTCCCTGCAAACATTATGGGGGCGAAAACAAATAAATTTTTGATCCACTGCTTTGGTCTTATTAATTCAATAAACTTTAAAACCTTCAATCTTTTTTGTTCTTAAAATTTGTTTTATAGACTTTCATTTCATCTCCGCCGCAAATAGTGTTATCTTCAAGCCTGGCGCTTGTAACTAGGGTAAGTTCATTACCAAACTTTTCTAAGAATTCCTTAAACCACTCATCATAAATAATAATATAACTAACATTATTTTTCTTTAATAGATAAAATGTTGAATCCAGGTTGTCCTTCCATTGATAAGTCCTGTAACGTAGAATCTCAGGCGTAACAAGTCCTTCCAAATCAAGGATTCTGTTCCTGCTTATAAATTTTATCGCACCAATATCATTTACTGCAATGGTTTCATCACTTGAAACATTGTCTCTCACCCAACTTCCCAGCTTTACCTGCTGATTATTAATGTTATCGGTGTTTTTACCGAGTTCAATTGCAAATACAATATAATAAATAAATGAAATCATCAGGAAGGATAAGGTTATGGATCTTGAAGTGAAATAGGATTTCTTAAAGTTGATAAAGTATTTACTATTCAATAAAATTGCCAGATAATAAACAGCAGCAATGTTTAGAAAAGGTATCAGGGGTATCAGGTAACGAACATGATGTCTCCAGTTAGGGATGACTATAGAAGAAATCAGGGGAAGAAAAATTATCCACATAAAAATAATATTCATGTACTTTTGCTCATTAAAATATTTTTTTATATTATAAAAATAATATAATGCGGCTAAAATAAAAAAAAATCCTGTAATAAAGTTATCGCGAAGGAAAAACGTTAGTGCAATCGACAGGTAATGTAAATCGGGTATAAAAGTAAAGCTGCCCCCTTGCCCGCGAAAGGTATTTGGAAGAAAGTTCCCGCTTAAGCTGTATGAGAAAATAAAATAGGGGAGAGTAATACTGGCGAACAAAATAAGCGATATAATTAGTTTGCTATAAGTCACCTTAAAGTCTTTTACTTTAAAGCAATTAAGGTAAATCAGTACAATATAAATCGAATATAACAGAAACCCTTCGGGTCTTGTTACAGAGGCTAAAGCCAACAATAGGGTGGGTGTTAAAGTAAATTTATTATTCTTAGTATCTTTTAAATAATATAAAACCCCAGCAAGGCAGAAAAAAGTGAAAATTGTGGTTTCCATCCCTGAGAGCCCGGACCATGCAAATCTTCCGGCAAAGATAGTCAGAAGTGAAACTAATAGCGAAAAAAACTCCGGAGTTAAATTATATCCACTTAAGAAATGTAATGAGGAATCTTTACTTTTAAAAATTATCAGGGAAATTTTGTAAGTAATAAGACAACACAGTAAATAAAACACGGAAGAAATAAGAACTGAACTTAAAATAAAATTAGGAATTACAAGACTCACTGTTCCTAATATAATCACATATAATGGCGAGGTTGTACCAGCCGCCGGTTCACCTATATTATACTGGAAAAAATGGCCCTTTGCAAAATTATCTGCAAATTGGAAGTGTATCCAAGTATCATCTAAGGGGACACCCATCCGGCCTTGAGTAAAATAAAATTCTATCAGCAAATAAAAGCAACACGAGAAAATACCTGCTAATATTATAACCCTATAATTCTTTTCTGCTTTTATTTTCATTAAAAGAAAAAAGCGAGCTTAAGAACCCGCTTTTTTTTAAAACTTAAGTTGATTACTACTAAGGTAAATGTTAACGACACCTGCAATTAAAATACAGCCTGTTCTTCGTAGACTCCAAAAACTTCTTTAAGTTCAGCACACATTTCACCAACTGTTACATATTTCCTTGCACAATCCAAAACCTTCGGCATCAGGTTCGTACTATCCTCTGCAGCTTTCCTAAGCTCTGACAAAGAGTTTTTGACATCTTCATTATTTCGTGATGCCTTTAATTCCATTAATCTTTTAACCTGCTTCTCTTCAACTTCTTTTGAAATGTAAAGTAGGGGAATATCGATTTTTCCTTCTTCTTCAATAAATTCATTGACACCTACTACTATTTTTTCTTTCTTATCCAATTCTATCTGATACCGGTATGCAGCATCTGCTATTTCCCTTTGGAAAAAACCATTTTCAATGCAAGCAATGACCCCCCCCTGAGAATCTATCATCTCAAAATATTTTTCGGCTTCAGCTTCCATATCATCAGTGAGCTTTTCAATATAATAGCTTCCTCCCAGCGGATCAGATACATTAATAACTTCATGTTCGTAGGCAATTATTTGTTGTGTCCTTAAAGCTATCTTAACTGCTTTGTCCGATGGAAGAGCAAGGGTTTCATCCATAGAATTTGTATGAAGACTTTGAGTTCCCCCTAAAACGGCAGCAAGAGCCTCAATGGCAGTGCGCACAATATTATTTTCCGGCTGTTGGGCAGTTAGAGAACAACCTGCGGTTTGTGTATGAAATCTTAACATCCATGATTTTGGATTCTTTGCTCCGTATTTGTTTTTCATACGCTTGGCATATATTCTCCTTGCCGCTCTGAACTTTGCTATTTCTTCGAAAAAATCCAAATGCGAATTGAAAAAATGCGAAATCCTTGGTGCGAAATCATCTATATCCATACCTCTTTCGAGACAGTGCTCAATATAGGCAAAACCATCTGCCAGGGTAAAAGCCAGTTCCTGGACAGCCGTTGAGCCGGCTTCTCTAATATGATAACCGCTAACGCTAACGGGATTGAACTGTGGGACTTCTTTAGTGGAATACTCAATCATATCCGTTATAATTCGCATTGATTGCTTTGGAGGATATATATATTCTTTCTGTGCTATATATTCTTTTAATATATCATTTTGTAAAGTTCCTCTAAGCTTATTAAAAGGCACGCTTTGTTTTTCCGCTACGGCAAGATAAAATGCGTACAGCATTATTGCCGGCGAATTTATAGTCATTGATGTAGAGACTTTATCCAGCGGAATACCGTCAAAAAGAATTTCCATATCCTGTAATGAAGAAATTGCAACACCGCAAATTCCGACTTCTCCCTGTGAAATTTCAGCATCAGAATCCCAGCCCATTAATGTAGGAAGATCGAATGCAGTAGAGAGCCCTGTTTGCCCATGCTCCAATAAATATTTAAATCTTTGATTTGTGT
>JBBSDT010000390.1:0-3224 GCA_038240405.1 Ignavibacteria bacterium | reverse complement strand
CCCTTTTGTAAGTGTATTAATGACTGCCTATAACAGGCAAGATTTTATTGCAGAAGCTATTGACAGTGTGCTTGCCTCCACGTATTCAAATTTTGAATTAATTATTGTGGATGACTGTTCAAGTGATAATACTGTTTCAATTGCAAGAGCATATCAGCTAAAGGATGAAAGAATTAAATTTTTTATTAACGAAAAAAATTTAGGTGATTATCCTAACAGGAATAAAGCGGCTTCTTTTGCAAAAGGAAAGTATTTAAAATATCTTGATTCTGATGATACAATTTATCCCTGGGGCCTTGAGGCAATGGTATATTGTATGGAAAAATATCCTGAGGCGGGTTATGGTTTAATGGCATACGGAATAAAAACTCCGGACAAACTACCTTTGTTGTTCTCCTCAATAAGCGGCTATTATGTTTTTTATTTTCAAGGTGCACTTATTTTGGGCGGTCCTTCCGGAAGTATTATACGCAGAGATGTTTTCGAAAATGTAAATGGCTTTAGTAGTATATCTTTCGTTAGTGACACCGAATTATGGCTGAAATTGTCCAAACTTTATTCCATGGTTGCAATGCCTCTTGACCTTATATGGTGGAGGCAACATGATGAACAGCAAATTAAATATGAATATAAGAATAAGGGAATTGAAGCAAATCGTTATCATGTTTTTTTAGATGCATTAATGGATGAAAACTGCCCATTTACTTACACCTATAAATCAAAAGCAATAAGGAATTTAAAGAATAGATACGCAAGGAATATTCTTATTTACCTGAGTAAAGGACAAATAAAAAGATCGTTTAATCTCTATAAATCGGTAGAACTAAATCCATTCGATATCATCAAAAGTTGGCGATTTAATACATATCCTGAAGCATTATAATCTTTCAATTGCTAAGAACCTATTATTTTTTTAAAATTAGATTAATACATACAGCTTAAATTTAAAATTGAAGATAGTTTATCTTTTAAATCATTTTCTTCCTCAGCAGGTTGCAGGAACTGAAGTTTATACGCAGGCTTTAGCTAAGTCATTGCAACAGGAAGGACATGAGATAAGTATTGTAATTCCAAAATATGATACTGATAAAAATGACGAGTATGAATATGATGGGTTACGGGTTGTTAGATATGCCGAAGCTAATAAAACTGACAGAAAATTAATAGCCGGCAAAAGACCGCCAGATGGTATTAAATCATTCGAAGATATTATCAAATCTATACAACCGGACATAGTGAATGTGCAGGAACTGGCGGGCAGCAGCGGAATAGGTATTTTCCATTTAAGAGTTTTGAAAAGCCTTAATATAAAGACAATACTCACAATGCATTTAGCAAGTTACAGTTGCTTTTGCGGAAGCTTAATGTATAAAGGAACAGAACCTTGTGATGGAACTATATTGATTTCAAAATGTACCCGGTGTGCGTTAAGTAAATTACCTGCCAATAGTTTATTACAAGATATTCTTTATGGGCTTTCTATCCCTTTATATAATATAAAAATTAACCCGGCATTTTTAAGCAACAAACTTGGAACGGCATTATCGTATCCTTATATCATAAAAAATCTTAGCAATCAATTACATGAAATAGCAGGGCTTTGTGATAAAATAATTGTTTTGACCGGGTGGTATAAAAAGGTATTAATGAAGAATAATATTCCGGAAAATAAATTGGAATTGATAACACAGGCGCTGCCACATCCTGCAGAAGTTATTCGTAAGATAAAGACGGGCAAATTACCCTTAAAGCTAATTTTCGTTGGTCGTATTGATCCATTAAAAGGGCTTCACTTATTAATACAGGCATTGATGGAATTACCTGTTGAAAAAATACAACTGGATATTTATGGCCCTGTAACTGATGATGCATTTTACAAAACCTGGAAAGAAACAACAAGCCATAAAACTAATATACAATGGAAAGGAACAATATCTCAACCTGAGGTTGTAAATACAATGGAGAAATATGATATGCTGGTTTTACCATCAATTTTTTCTGAAATGTCACCGTTAGTAATCCAGGAAGCTTTTGCAGCGGGCATTCCTGTATTGGGTTCAAATGCAAAAGGGATTACTGAACAAATAGTGGATGGATTCAATGGATTGTTATTTGAATTCGGCAATTATAAATCTTTAAAAACAACGTTGGAAAAAATAATTCTTACACCTGAACTCTTGCCTGAACTAAGCTCCAATATTAATCCTCCTGCAAATTTTAGCGAAGCAGCTAAAAAAACAATGGAGGTGTATAAGGCTGCTTTAGATCAGGTTACATTAATAAACTGACCAACAGTAAATGAATTACTAATTTGTCAAATTTAAAACCGGATATTTTTTTTGAGGTACTAAAGAAATTAAAAATTCATTTCAGAAAAAAGTTTATTTACTTTTTAAATAAGATACCCTCAGCTAATTTTTTTAATGCTTTTGTAAGAAGCAGTAAAACAAATAAGGGGTTTATAATTGCTTTACACCGGGTACTTTCTGCACAGGAAAAAAATTCAGAATTCAACAACTTCATTGAAATTTCTGCTCCCAGGCTGGAAGAGATTATTATTAATTTAAAGAAATTACAAGTAAAATTTGTATCGTTAAAAGAATTAAATGATTGTCTTAACCTAAATACAAATTTTCGCTATTCAATTGCGCATATAAGTTTTGATGATGGGTATTATGATAATTACAGCAGTGCTTTTGAAATTTTGAAAAAGCATAATATTTGCTTTAGCATTTTTATTACCAGTGATTTTATTGGGAATGAACTTCCATTTCTGTGGTGGTATATGTTGGAATATATTATCAAAAATGAAGTGCCCGCTTGCTTTGAAAAATATGATTTTACTATATCAGAAGATACCTATAAGACAAATACTAAAAGTAAAATTTTTGAATCGTCCCGCGGCTTCATCCTTAATAATATTGATAATGACAGAGATTACTTTGAGCAAAAATTATTAAATTATATTTCTTTATCTGATAATAATATTGTTCCTAAAATGTTAGCCTGGAAAGAGATTAATGAAATGATAAGCTCAGGCTTGTGCGAACCGGGTATTCATACAAAAAGCCATGCCCGATTTGCAAATTTGAACACGTCAGAAAAAATTAAGCAAATTGAATATTGCAAAAATGAAATTCTTATACATACGGGTATTCACGTAAAATATTTTGAATATCCCTATGGCAGTAAATAGGACATTGGAAGTATTAATTATTTGGAAT
>JBBSDT010000389.1:0-3233 GCA_038240405.1 Ignavibacteria bacterium | reverse complement strand
TATGTTTAAGGTCTTCTTTCCCATGGCTCTACTGAACCTACAATATAAACGTCATTCTCATAGGTTACAGCATCTATTATACCGTTACTTATTTCAATATTTGTCAGCCAGCGTGAATTGTTATTTTCAATTACGTAGCCTAGGATAATTTTTTTATAAATAATATTTTTATATTTTTCAAAATCTTTTTCAATGTTCTTATTCTCTTTAAAAGGATTCGCATAATCACTGTCGAGTATATGAAAATATTTAAATTTTAAACCATAGCTGTTTACGGTTTCGGCAATTATATAAGGGGCATCAGGAACAGTCGAATGTATCCAGCAAATACACATTTCTATATTTCCAGAGAATCAATTGCAGAAATTATTTTTTCTTTTAAAAGCTTTGAATTACTATAATCAACTTTGATTGGATTTATGAATCCGGGACCGGTTTTTTCAGAAATTAAATTATCAAAACCAGTCTGGCTTCGAGCAATAACGGAAATATTTACGGCATGCTTTGCATGGTAGATGCTCACATTTTTTAACATTCCTGTTCCTCCGGCAATAAGGATATGAGACATTTTAGGAAGGAAATTACAGATGTTCCATTAATTCTTCTTCATCATTTACTAATACTTCACGGGCATTCGATCCGTTTTTGGGACCGACAATTCCTGCTACTTCAAGCTGATCAACAATTCTGGCTGCTCTTGCATAGCCAAGCTTAAGCCTTCTTTGCAGAGTTGAAGTAGAACATTGCTGAAGTTTAAAAATCAACTTTGCTGCTTCTTCGAAAAGCTCATCACGATCATCGGAATCTCCGTATATTGATGATCTCTTTTCTATTAAGGAAGGAAGCAGGTATGGTTTGGTAAAGCCCTGCTGAGCTTCAATATATTCCGCAATTTTCTCACATTCATCAGTACTTATAAATGCATTCTGAATTCTGATAGGCTTCGATGAGGCAGATGATAAATAAAGCATATCACCATTTCTGAGCAATTGATCGGCTCCCCCCATATCAAGTATTGTTCTTGAATCAATTTTAGAAGCCACCTGGTACGCTATCCGGACAGGAAAGTTTGCTTTAATAACTCCGGTAATAACGTCAACGGAAGGTCGCTGGGTGGCAACAATTAAATGAATACCGACTGCTCTGGCCATTTGCGCAATACGGGCAATGGGTTCCTCAATTTCCCGTTTTGCCGTTATCATTAAATCCGCAAGTTCATCTATAATCACTACAATGTATGGCATTTTCTTATGGCGTATAACATCGTTGTCCTTTAATTTTCCTGATGCATATTTTTCATTATATGCTTCAATATTTCTTACCCCGGCATTAGCAAGCTTATCGTATCTTGTCTCCATCTCACTTTCGACACTTTTTAAAATTGATACAGCGTTTGATGGGCTGGTAACAATACTTTCATTAATGTCACTTGATGTGGCCAAAAAATGTTTCTTAAGTTTTGAATATAAACTCAGCTCAATCTTCTTAGGATCAATCATTACAAATTTAAGATCTGAAGGATGCATCTTATATAGAAGGCTGGCAATGATGGTATTTATTCCCACGCTCTTACCCGAGCCTGTTGCTCCCGCTATTAACAGATGAGGCATCTTCGAAAGATCATCAATAAAAACTTCTCCGTCAATCATTTTACCAAATGCAATTGGCAGGCTTTTATTACTGTCATTGAATTTTTGAGACGAGAAAAGGCTTCTGATTCTTACAAGCTGTGCCTTCCTGTTTGGAATTTCAACACCGACAGTGCCTTTACCGGGAATCGGAATGATCATCCTTATTCCTTTTGCCTTCATGGCAAGAGCAATATCATCCTGCAAAGATTCTATCTTTGAGAGCTTGACATCAGCAGCCGGTACAAGTTCATAGAGCGTTACAACAGGACCGGGAGTTGCAAAGACTTTTTCTACTTCAATCCCGAACTTCAACAATTTTGCCTGCAAAAGCCTTCCGTTTTCGGTAAGCTCTTCATTAGGTATAACATCGAATTCTTCCTGTGTAGGTTCTATCAATAATTCAACCGTTGGATATTTATACTTCTCGAGCTTTTCTTCCACAAAATCATCTTCTCTTGTACTTTGAAGTGAATCGGTTTCATTGGAATTTTCAGGATTTATTTCTATTTCATTCAGATTAGACTTAGAAGCTTTTCCAATTAACTCCGGCTCAAGTTTTATCTCTTTTACTTTCTTATTTTTTAAAATTTCTTTTACATGATCATCCTGTTTAGGCCTGTTGATTTCTGTTTCTTTAATCAAATCCTCTTCAAATCCACCGGCTTGCTGTTTTGAATACTTATTTTTCAGGATTCTTTCACGTTCCTTTTTCAACGCTTCTTCAACTTCAAAATCCTCTTTGCTTAAGTTCCGTTTATTCAAATTTTCCTTAGCTGCATTATCAGCATCCTTTGAATCCTTACCTGAAATAAGTCCTTTCTTTTCTTTATGGAAACTTTCTATTATCCTTTCCGCAAATAATTTAAACCTTGCGGTTGTCTTTATGATATTTCCGTCTATTAACATCAGAATAAATATTACAAGACTTAACGCTAAGAATATAGAAGCGCCTGCACTGCCTAAAGTGTGAAAAAGCACAGATGCAAAAAAATCACCCGTTGTACCGCTTAACTTTGAAGAAATATTATCTTTTCCGAAAAATATTCTTAGAATTCCGGAGGAGGAGGCAAGACAAATCATAACAATAATAGAATAAATGCTAAATTGCATAGTGCGGCCCAGAGTCTTTTTTCTCAGAAGGGAAACAGCGAAGGCAAAAAGTATTACGGAAATAATAATAGAAAAATATCCGAAAAAATTATTTACAAGAAAATCTGCAGTATATGCGCCGGCAATTCCCAGCCAGTTGAATGTTACAAAATTAGCTGAATAAGCTTCTTTCCTGAAAATATCAATGAGCCTCAGTCTTTCAAGACTTACCTGATCCTTATCGGAAAACGAAATGATAGTAAGAGCAGTTAAAATTCCTACTATGAAAATAAGAAATCCTAATAATTGTTTTTTAAAATCATTTGAAATGCTGTAGTCTTCTTGTGAAGGTTTTTTTCTGCGGAGAACTTTTGTAGAGCCAGTTTTGCTTCTTTTCATCCTAAAAATTAAATTAGCAGGTTATGCTTCGCTTATCTTTTGTTTTTTATCCTCTACATGTTTACTGCCTATATTAACTCTTTTCATTTTTGATTTTTGATTGGAATCACCTTC
>JBBSDT010000388.1:0-3237 GCA_038240405.1 Ignavibacteria bacterium | reverse complement strand
ATATTTACACTTATCCACATATATAACTGCAAAGTGAGTTGCCTCACTTCCCGATCCTGATGTTGTAGGAATAGCTATTAATGATTTCCCTTTTTTTGTAATTGAAACTTTTCCACTAATAATCGAATTCGGAGAACTTTCTTGAGCGGACAAAATATTAATTGACTTGGCTATATCAATGACACCCCCTCCTCCAAATGCAACAACGGTATCATAGCTATCCTCCTTAAAAATTTTAATTCCCTTCTGGAGGTCTTCAAATGCCGGATTCCCTGAAAAATCATTAAAAATTTTAATCTCAAAATTTTTTGAAATTTCTTGGAAAAAAGATTTTCCCCCGGATTTCTCAAAAGAATCTTTTCCTGTAACAAGAAAAATTTTCTTTGATGTAAAACGCTTCAGTATATCTTCTAGCTTATGTATGCTCCCCTCTCCAAAAAATTCTATCTGTTTCATTTTTTAACTTTTTAATAAATGTGTCATCAATTCCTTTTTATTTTCTATTGGTGTCGTTGTGGGTCTTCCTAAATTATCCCGTGCTCCTTTATGAACCTTAATTTCAAAAAATGAAGGACCCTTACTATTCTTAATTTTAACAAACTTTTTTCTTGTTTGGATTTCATTTTCAGCACTCAAAGATGTAATATATCCGCAACTTTTAGCAATTGAAGTCAAGTTGATCTTAAAACCGACGGTTGGCTGACCTCCAACCGAATCATGCGACCCATTATTAATAACAATGTGTTTAAAATTAACCGGAGCATTTACACCTAGAATTGCTAATGACCCCATATGCATAATCACTGATCCATCCCCGTCCAGAACGTATACCTCTCTATCCCGATGATTCATTGAAATAGCCATAGCAATTTGTGAGCAATGACCCATAGAGCCGACTGTCAGGAAATCATTCCTATGACTTTGATTATTTTTTTCCCGATATTCATAAACTTCACGAGAAATTTTGCCAGTTGTCGATACAACTATTTCATTATCAGTAAGGTTATCTAAAATAACTCTAAGAGCATCTTCTCTGCTCATGGAATATTTTTTCGAATCGGGATTTTTGGGTTTGTATTTGGTGAATGTACCTTGAGAAATTACTAGTGCGAAAGTTGAATTTTTTTTCTTTATAACTTTGCATGCATCTTCAACAACTTTCTTTATATTGTCAGTCGAATCATGAATTACCGCAAAAGGTATCTCCATTGCCTCAAGTATCTTTAATAATACTCTTCCTTGTTTTCTATGTTGCGGTTCATCTTCTTTTCCGGGTTCACCTCTCCAACCAATCATCAACATTAATGGTACACTATATACTTCAGGATCTGCAAGGGACAATAAGGGATTTATTGCGTTTCCGATTCCTGAATTCTGCATATATACCAATGCAGGTTTGCCGGTTGCAAGATAATATCCGGATGCAAGCGCAATTGATGCTCCCTCATTTGAATTTATAATATGATTTCCAATTGTAGAGTTGTCAGAAACATAAGAGCAAAAATCTTTTAAAAGAGAATCCGGGACACCGGTATAAAAAGTAATATCATTACTCTTAAGTATTTTAAAGAACTTTTCAGGAGTAATCACTATTTACTACCAGGAATCAATGTTAATATTTCATCTATCTTTAACATATTGACGTCAGATTCGTATGATCTTTCATGTCTTAAAATTGATTTTGCTGTTTCAAGCATTGCGGGATATGCACTTCTTAGCAATTGATTCGCATAGATAACAACGTTGACTCCGGCTTTTTTAAGCTCTTCTTCATAAATTTTGTTATAAGTAGATGGGACAACAACAAGAGGTACACGCCTTTCAAATTTCATAAATGAATTGCAAAACTTTAATATTTCTTCGGGATTTTTTTCTTTGCTGTGAATCATTATTCCATCTGCGCCGGCTTCAATGTATGCCTGTGCTCTTATCAAAGCGTCTTCCATTCCTTTTTTCAATATTAAACTTTCTATTCTTGCAATTATCATAAACCCATCAGTTATTTGAGATTTTTTTCCTAAGGAAATTTTGAAGCAAAAATTTTCTATTGTATCCTGCATTTGTTCAACATCAGTTCCAAATAATGAATTCTTTTTTAGTCCAACTTTATCTTCTATAATAACTGCAGAAACTCCTAATCGCTCCAATGTCTTTATAGTAAACACAAAATGCTCAGGTCTGCCTCCTGTATCCCCGTCATAAATAATAGGTTTGGTTGTCACTTCAATTATATCATTTAAAGTTTGCATTCTAGCCGTAACATCTACTGCTTCAATGTCTGGCTTGCCTTTCGCAGTAGAATCTGTTAGACTGCTTAACCACATCCCATCATATTCTTTCGTTTGATTATTTTCATACATTCGAAGATTTTCTACAATTAAACCAGTCAATCCATTGTGTGACTCTATGAAACGAACCAACGGCTTTACTTCAAGCAATCTTTTTAATCTATGCATTCTTATATCAGGTGTCGTACCTATTTCCTTCAGACTATTATTTAGCTGTGTTGAAGAAATTCCTTTTGTATACTCAATCTCTATCAACTTACCTCCCCATTCCTTCAATACTTCAACAACTCTTTCTCTCGCATGTTTCTGAATCCCAACTTTCCAATCATCTCCATGAACAACAAAATCAGGCTTTATTTTTTTCAAATTTGGAACGTAATCAAGTGTTTCCTGAGGTATGAGATTTTCGACACCTTTAATATTTTCTACTATAATTTTTCTTTGTTCAAATGTAAGAAATGGCAATCTCTTATAGCTCGCAATTGCTTTATCGGTAAGCAGGCCTACTGTAACTTCTCCTAGTTTCCTGGCTTCACTAATAATATTAAGATGACCCGGATGAATAAGATCAGCACTCATACCTACGTATACTTTTTTCATTGAACTAATATATTGTTTGCATTCCTTTTTATTACCCAATCATCTTTTGTTAAGGCAGTTCTAAATTCGTTATTTAGAAATAGCTCTCTTGTATATTTAATTTGCGCCCAATAAAATGCTCTTCTAAAAATAGCATAATATTTGCTTTTCTTGTCTCCTATTATTTTAAATTTTAATATTTTTATGCCCCACACAATAGATTGCTTAAGTGCATACAACATATTTAAAATTAAGGCTGTGTTTCCTTCCTTATTAATTGCATAAATATTATATGGAATACAAATTCCATTATTCATAAATCTCCTTTTGATATCCACAATCGTTGCATTTTTTTTCACAAGTTGATAGT
>JBBSDT010000387.1:0-3262 GCA_038240405.1 Ignavibacteria bacterium | reverse complement strand
CCGAAATTGATTTTTTCAGCCGGGCAACAACAGAAAATGACCTGAGAAACCGGGTCAGATTGCGGAGAAGGCTATATGAGTCTTCAAACCTATTATTCTTTGATATTTGAATGGAAATGATGTAAGTTATATAAAAAAGATAAGATATGAATAAGCTAATAAAAATATTTGTT
Source organism: Ignavibacteria bacterium (assembly GCA_038240405.1). Classification (GTDB taxonomy): domain Bacteria; phylum Bacteroidota; class Ignavibacteria; order Tepidaquicellales; family Tepidaquicellaceae; genus JAGPCH01. The sequence continues at coordinate 3,089 of JBBSDT010000387.1, read as the reverse complement.
ATAGGATTTATTTCTTTTATTATTTATAGTGAAGTATCAGCACAATCAAATACATGGATGAAATATTATGATTATAATAACCTTGGAAGGGATGACATAGGATTAGATGTTGTGGAATCTTATGAAGGAGGATATATGATTCTAGCAACAACGAGAATAAATGATTATTGGGCAATCTGGCTTATTAAAACAGATATTTTTGGAACTATTGATTTCCAAAAAATAATTAATGTTGATTTTGTTTATTTAAATCCGGAGAAAATCAAGCAGACAAGTGACAGTGGATATGTTATTCTGGTAAGAGAAAGCACTGATAGCTCAGCAATCTATAAAACAGATAGGGTTGGCAATTTATTATGGAAAAAGAAATACGGTTTTGCAGGAGGGAGCACGGATTTATTTTCACTTAAAATAACTTTTGACAAAGGGATGATTACATGCGGAAGTGTATTTTATATTTCTCCTCCCGGACAAAAAGCTTTGGTGATAAAAACGGATTCGAATGGGAATCTTGAGTGGAGTAAACTATACAAAGAGCTTCAATTTACTTCAGCTTCTGACATTATTCAGGGGTTTGATAACAATTACTATTTTGTCGGAGATACAGGTTTCGGTGGAACGGGTTATACCTTCATATATAAAATACATAATTTCGGTGATACAATTTGGACAAGACAGTATGTAGGAGGTTTTAACATAATTCAAATATCAACAGGTGAAATATTTACAGGATCAACCTCAGGTTTTCGCTTGATTAAGTTGGATACAACAGGTCAAACTATGTGGATACACTCTTACCCTGGTAATGTAATTGATATGATAGCAACCCCTGATAACTATATTGTCGGAGCAGGTTACGTCAGCGACGATGTGTCATTTAGCAAAATAAATCCTGATAGTAATCTGGTTTTTACAAAAAGGATAAATACATCAGGAGATGCCGTAGATAATGTAAGAAGCATAAAAACCACTAGTGACAAAGGATATATAATGGTAGGAACGACTACATTTGGGGGTTCTAATTCATTTGAAAATGTTCTTGCGATAAAAGCAGATTCTTTAGGAAACACTTCTCCGATAATAAATATTAATAATTTAAATAATAATTCTCTAAAGGATTTTGAATTATATCAGAACTTTCCAAACCCATTTAACCCTGTAACTAATATCAAATTTGATATATTAAAAGCTGGGTTCGTAACAATAGCAGTATACAGTATCTTAGGAAAACAAGTTTACGGATATTATGGATATTTAAGAGTGGGAAATTATCAAATCAAATTTGATTCTAATAAGTTCAATCTTTCTAGTGGAATATATTACTATAGTTTGACAATTAATGAATTTAAGAAAACTCTTAAAATGTTATTACTCAAATAAAATTTTAATAATTTATGAAAAATTTAATTTATATTTTAACTCTGACGTTTATTTTTTTACTGAAAGCAGAAATCAGTTATTCGGATTGGCCTTATCCAGGTATTGAAAGCGGTGAGTTAATGTTTTTGAATCAAACTGATACATTTTCTCATGGAAATGGATATCAAGTCAAAATAAGAATGTTTCCTGTTGGTGCAATGTTTAATGGGCTCAAACAGTATAGTCCCAAAGCAGTTAATCCAACTAGCGATACTAGTTTACATGACTTCCGTTTTAAAATAATAGGATTCGAAAGGATTTTGGAAAAGCAGCAAACAATGGATAGCAATTTGATTTGGGGATTTAGAGGTAATTTTGATGATGCAAGTTCAGTAATCGGATGCAAATTTTCTTTTGGTTTTGCACTATATAGAATTGAATTTTGGAAAAAGAATAGCTCAGGGATTTTTGAACAATTTAATTATTGCTATATCGATTATAGAGATGAAAATTTGGATTTAACGCATTCAATTTATCCGGGTATTGATGTCGTCTTTGAAATTCTATCTCAAGATTCAATTACTTACTATTATTTAGGTGGAGGAACAGAAGTATCCATTAGGGATACAAGAGTTAATCACTATATTAAGATGTGGGATTTATATGGAACTTCTCATACTCCTCTAACCCCAAATAGAGGGTCATTTCTTCAGGACTCTAACTATATCGACTATCCAATCGATGCAAGAGACTTTGGAGCACTAGATCATGAAACTCCGGGTGAAGTAGGAGTAAATTTGAAAATTGGTTATCAATCGACAACAATCAAAGCAAACCAGTATCTTACATTTGATAATGTTAACTTTACTATTGATAATAACAAAGATCTCACATTTGGAAGTAATTCAAGTCTTATCCTTAATGGTTACTCAAGATTTCGTTCACTCCAATCTTCAGGACAAAAAACAATTACGATGGGAAACAATTCTTATATAAACGTTCATGACAACGGAAGTATAAATCTCAACAATACCCTGTTCAAACCTGCCTCAAGTTCTACCTGGAAAGGAATTAAGCTTACTAATACAGTTCTTGACTCGGTTACAAATTGTGTATTCCGAGGAACTGATACATGCATTAACTTATATAATTCCGATAAATGTATTGCAAGAAATAAAAAAATTATTTCCGGAAATACTTTTGATACCGGCTGTGTAAAATTAGTGAATACATTTAATAGCTTTGTAAACGGTAATACTTTCAATTCTTCTGGTTCACTTTTATATTTACTTACTATAAGTAATAATGTTCATCCATCGGATTATGGTTTTTGTGCAGACTTAAATGAAGATGATCCAAACGAATTTCATTTGAATATTACAAATAATACTTTTTCAGGAGGTTCGAATCAACTTTACCTTAATTGTCTCGCTGCCAGCCTGACTCCGTTTTATATAGCAGGAAACACATTTTCGGGCTCTACAAATGGAACCGGATTGGGATTATTTGCAAACAAAATCTCAGGGGATTTTAAAAGAAACAATTTTTCGACATCATCTTACGGTACAGCTGTCTCACTTATGTATAGTAATCTGAATTTTTCTGACAACCAGGGTTTAAAATCGAATGGAGGTCAAACATTAGATTTATACTATTCATCTACTGCTCGTCTGGCACCTGTTTATAATTATGGAAGCAACTATTGGTACGGAGGTACAAATACATTCCTT